>NZ_JAAABJ010000062.1 GCF_009904105.1 Elizabethkingia argenteiflava
CTGCTGGCAAAGCATTTACTATTATTTCAATAAATGGAGCAAAGATGGCTCTTTCAGAAAGGTTTGGATAGGTCTTTTGCTTCTTAATAAAAGAAAATTGGATATGTCAAGCCTTCAGTTGGACGGAAGCCACACCCCAAGCCGAATGGGAGGTGAAAAGCTAGGCTATCAGGGTAGAAAAAAGGCAAAAACCACCAACAGCATTTTTCTGTGTGATAA
>NZ_JAAABJ010000579.1 GCF_009904105.1 Elizabethkingia argenteiflava
CATGAATATTGGCAACACATACCATTACTGCTATTAGAAAGCCATTCTTGTCTACTACCACATGACGCTTTATACCTTGTATCTGCTTATTACCGTCTACTCCGTGAAGCCCTCTGTTATTACCCCAACGTACACTTTGACTATCCATAATCCCTAAACTAGCTTCAGCCTTTTGCCCCATTTTTACACGTACCCTCATGCGTAGTTTTTCCAAAATTAAATCGAAGTAACCTGCTTCTACCCAACGGATATAGTAATAATAAACCAATTGCCATTTCGGAAAGTTCTTTGGCAGCATACGCCATTGACAGCCTGTTTTTATCAGATACATTAACGCATTCCAAATC
>NZ_JAAABJ010000580.1 GCF_009904105.1 Elizabethkingia argenteiflava
ATTTTATTTTTTTTATTAAATTTAAAAAAAAGAAGTTGTTTAAACTTATTTATATAATAAAGAGATTCGAGAAAAACATCAAATATGAATAGCAAATAAAATAACTAATAATCTGGAACTAATCAGCAAAGATAAAATAGAACAATGGATTTTACCTCATTTAAGCAAAGGAAAAAGAGGCTTTTCGACGAGATATGATCTGGTAAAAATAATTCATCTTATTGTAAAACGCCTGAAAACGGGCTGTCAGTGGCGTGAATTAAGTTTGAAAGAATACTTTGTCAAAGAGAAAATCTGCTGGCAAAGCATTTACTATTATTTCAA
>NZ_JAAABJ010000581.1 GCF_009904105.1 Elizabethkingia argenteiflava
TATGAATATCTACTAGCCCGTGGATAAAAGTGGGGATAAATATCTTTTTTAAAGATTTGAAAAATACAGGATATTAATTTACCAATTTTCGGCTGAACAAGCGGCCTTGGATCAGATGATAAAGAGTTTTTTACTCACCAATTTTTATGAAAAATCCATCAATAAATACAATACCTAAAAACTCTATAAAGGGTAAGTTAAGTACCATAAATTAGGCGTAGATCCGGAGTAAATATTTCCGAATGTGTTATTGGTATAAAATAAAACGACCCCAGAGCTTATTCGGTTTATACGCCATGAAAA
>NZ_JAAABJ010000582.1 GCF_009904105.1 Elizabethkingia argenteiflava
ATCGGCAGGATTTTAGACGTTAGCAATGTCACTGTTTTGAATTGGATTCGTAGTTTTGGTAAAGAAGTACAATCGTTACAGTGTGAATCTAAGGAAATAAAAGTGGTAGCGTTAGATGAAATGCACACTTATATAGGGAGTAAAAAAAACACGGTTGGATCTGGATTGCTGTTGATAGATTTGGAAAAAGATTCATCAATTTCGTTATTGGTGACAGAAGTCATCAAACTGCAGAAGAGTTTTGGGAAACAATAAAAC
>NZ_JAAABJ010000583.1 GCF_009904105.1 Elizabethkingia argenteiflava
CTTTAGATCAATCGGCAGGATTTTAGACGTTAGCAATGTCACTATTTTGAATTGGATTCGTAGTTTCGGTCAAGAAATACAATCATTGCAGTGTGAATCTAAGGAAATAAAAGTGGTAGAGTTAGATCAAATGCACACTTGTATAGGGAGTAAAAAAAACACGGTTGGATCTGGATTGCTGTTGATAGATTTGGAAAAAGATTCATCAATTTCGTTATTGGTGACAGAAGTCATCAAACTGCAGAAGAGTTTTGGGAAACAATAAAAC
>NZ_JAAABJ010000584.1 GCF_009904105.1 Elizabethkingia argenteiflava
GAAAAATCAGAAAAAATACCAAAAATAAAATGTATTACCCTATGTAAACTCCCCCATAAATAGTACGACTAAAATTTAGACAAAAAGTTTAAATTTAGGATTATATATTATGAAAAAGAAACAATTCTGTGCGAATCAGATTTCCAGTATTTTGAAAGAATTCGATAATGGTAGAAGTATAGAAGAGCTTGTACACAGCTATGGCATTAGCAGAGCAACACTGTATAATTGGCGCAAAAAGTACGGAGGAATGGAAGCGAGTGAAATGAAGAAAGTGAAAGAACTAGAAGCAGAAAACAGACGCTTAAAGCGTATGTATGC
>NZ_JAAABJ010000063.1 GCF_009904105.1 Elizabethkingia argenteiflava
GTTCGATGGTTTGTGTTTTACGGTCTAACACCATCAATTTGGCCTCATCTCTGTTTTCACATGGATGCTCTGCTAAAAGATGATCGGGAAGGTTAAAATTAAAATCAGAAGTTTTCATTGTTATAAATTATGTTGTGTTAAAAAATAAAACCCCACTATAAGATATTCTCTCACTTTAATGAAATTTTGAGTTCTTTAATCACTCCCATTTTTGCAATTCAACCTTCTATTTTTAACAATATGATAAATAAGTATACTAAATATACGTTGGAACCAATACGTTTTTCTATCCTCGGATTTTACTTAATACTTATTTATAAGAGCCAAGATCTCCTCCCAGCTATTAATTCATTATAGAATAAGCATGGCATCTCCATAGGAGTAAAACTTGTATTCATGCTTAATGGCCTCTTCATAAGCCTGCATCACAAAATCTCTTCCTGCAAAGGCTGCAATCATCATAATTAGAGTGGATTTGGGCGTA
>NZ_JAAABJ010000585.1 GCF_009904105.1 Elizabethkingia argenteiflava
AATGAAGAAAGTGAAAGAACTAGAAGCAGAAAACAGACGCTTAAAGCGTATGTATGCTAATTTAGCCATGGAATTGGATGTAGCCAAGTATATTATAGAAAAAAAGCTCTAAAGCCTTACCACAAGTGGGATATGGTTGATCAGCTTCGTATAGTATATCCTCAATCCGTGAGCAAGGCATGTCGTATTCTTTAAATGAGTCGTAGTACGCTTCATTATAAATCCATAAAAGAAGACAATTTTTTTATTACTGCTTTGGGATCATTAGCCGAAAAACACCCCCTTGAAGGGTTTTGTAAAAGTTATGGTAGACTTAGAAATAAAGGGGTTGTGGTAAATCATAAAAAACTTTATAGGATCTATAAAAGTAGAGGACTGGCAATGAGAAGAAAATATAAAAA
>NZ_JAAABJ010000586.1 GCF_009904105.1 Elizabethkingia argenteiflava
AAAAAATAATCTAGCATTATGTCTTTTATATACATCATTAGATAACAGGTGATTAAAAACAAGAAAAAAATACTATATTGGAAACAAAAAAAACTATTAAGAGGCTGTTTAAATTTGTGTAGAAAATTTAGTTAGGAAGGTTTTCAGAAGTTGGATATTTGGAAAAAAAGGAATGAAATACCTAACTGATCTAACTGAAAACCAATGTCAATATATAAATAAAACGCTGAATCTGAAAGATAGAAAGCGAAAACATCCTTTGATCCTGATTTGGAATGCGTTAATGTACCTGATAAAAACAGGCTGTCAATGGCGTATGCTGCCAAAGAACTTTCCGAAATGGCAA
>NZ_JAAABJ010000587.1 GCF_009904105.1 Elizabethkingia argenteiflava
TATCTTTGCACCACTCTTTTGAAGCGCACTTTAGCACAGAGAAAGGTGGCCGACCTGGTAGCTCAGCTGGTAGAGCAATACACTTTTAATGTATGGGTCCTGGGTTCGAATCCCAGCCAGGTCACAAAAATAGAAAAAACCTTAATCCGTTTTTTTTGCCTGTGTGGTGAAATTGGTAGACACGCCATCTTGAGGGGGTGGTATCCTTAAGGATGTGCTGGTTCGAATCCAGTCGCAGGCACACAGAAAGATAATTTAAATTATAAAGCAGTTGCTTTTAATTTAGACCTGGTAGCTCAGCTGGTAGAGCAATACACTTTTAATGTATGGGTCCTGGGTTCGAATCCCAGCCAGGTCACAATTTAATTTGAATTTTTTTCATATTAATATTTTGTGATTTGGTGTTTTAAAA
>NZ_JAAABJ010000588.1 GCF_009904105.1 Elizabethkingia argenteiflava
ATAATAGTAAATGCTTTGCCAGCAGATTTTCTCTCTGCCAAAATATTCTTTCAAACTTAATTCACGCCACTGACAGCCTGTTTTCAGGCGTTTTACAATAAGCTGAATTATTTTTACCAGATCATATCTCGTCGAAAAGCCTCTTTTTCCTTTGTTTAAATGAGGTAAAATCCATTGTTCTATTTTATCTTTGCTGATGATTTCCAGATTATTAGTTATTTAAATTGCAATACAAAATTGCTGATTTTCTCGGAACTCTTTTACTTTTTTAAAAGTTTAAACAACTTCAATATAAAAGATATAAGAGAGCAGAAGAACCTTAAACAAATTGAGGTAGCCAAGTATATTGGCGTTGATAAATCTGCCTATTCCAAAATCGAAAAAAGTATGAGAAGTTTAGCAGTGGAAGAACTGCAAAAGGTCGCCCAACTTTTTGATATGTCGATTGACCAGATTATTAATTATGACAGTTCTATTCCTAAAGAAATAATCTTGGAAGATAAAACCGAACTCGAAGAAGAAGACAAGCAAACCATTTTCCGACTCGTAGAAAAATGCTGACCAATAAAAAGTTTAAAGACTTCTTGCTAAAAATGCAGCGACTTTATAAAATAAAAATCCCGCTTTACAGCGGGATTTTTAAACTTCTATTTACAATAAATTTATACGTTATAAATGCCATTACCAAAACAATAAACAAATTAATTATAATAGCCCAATTAATATGTTTTTTGTAAAACAACAAGGTTGATAATTGAATCAAAAATAAAGGAATTATTATATAAATATCAATATAATATGGTCCAAAAAAATTTTTCGATGGCAATAAATTAATTATTAAGATTAAAATAACTGAAGTCATAATACTTATAAACACTAACTTACTTAATCCCATTTTGTTTTAATTTTTGTCCTAATTGCTCAATCTTTTTATCTGCTTCTTTTCCTGGTCTTGCCAAATCAAAATGAGCCCCATTATCTCTATCTCCTATAGGACTATTTTGTATTCCTCCTTGTATAAACTCCACTTCATTTTTCGGATTACTTAAATGATCCCCTTTGATGTCCTCTCTTATTATTTTTCCAATCTTAACTGCTTCTTGATATTCTTGTAATTTATTCATCATATCGCTTCCACCTGAAATGGGACTTCCTACTAAAATTAAATTATCAATTTTATACTAATCGAATAGCAAGGTGTTCCTGCATAACAGAAACATAACTATATCCTGTAAGATTTAATTGCTCACCCTCTTTAAATGAAGTATTTTTTAAATCATTAATAATTCCTTTTAATACCCGTTGATACTGCTTTTCTGTTACTACTCCTACTTTGGCTGTACCTGCTCCTCCATAAACAGCCTTCCAATCTCTATTCCTGTAATTATTTACAAAAACAATATCTCCAATTTTGCCGTGGCTTGCATTAACTCGTCTAAAATCTCTTATTCCTAAAGCAGACCAAATTGATTTAAAGCGACCTATATAATGCCATCCATCTGAATCATTTCCTGCTCCTCCTACAAAATAAACTCTACGCCCATCCGGATCAATTGCATTTATTAGATTATTCATCACATAAACGTAGGGCGAAATACCCGGATACTTCTCTGCCAGTGGGTCAGTATGCTACCAAAGACAATCTAAAAGTTCATATCAACTTAGAAAAGTTGTGCTTATATACTTTCCATTAATCGCCTAAATATAGTATCTGTCCTAAAATGATCGGGCTTAGAAACATTGATATTATTGTAATCCAAAATAAGCTTTCAGTAAAATCTAATGTAGGTAAAGTTTTATTAAATTTATATAACAAATTCAGTCCTGAAAATACCAAAACATTAAACACAGAGAACACTATTGGTTTATATGTTATATCTAAATGTGAAAAATATTTAAATAACAAAAAAACAATATTATAAAAGGTATACCATAAAATAATATCCTCCAATAAATTATTAATAAAGGAATGATTATCCTATTATACACATTAGAACCATATATAGTAAACAGTCCATAAATAAGAGATAAGATCATACTTATCAGTGTTTCTATCAAAAAAAAGCAAACGTATAGTATTACAAATTTCTTTATCATTATTTGCGTAATTTTTTGATTAACTACTCATCTAATATTTCCCTGTCTTTTAATATGAATTGACCCCGATTGATGATCATAATTCACCTTAATTTTAGCGGTATGCGAAGAATATTGAGCTGTTTTTTATAATTTCACTTGTATTTTTAGAGCTTGACCTCATCTGTTTACATCAAATAAAGGACCATCTTTTACTATTGATAGATCAGCTTTAGTTTTCTCACTTATACTTTTCACTCTATCAATAAAAAAATGGATTATTTACTTTTGGATCTATAGTTTTTATTGCCGTTTTTAAATTTCTATTCAAAAAAACTCTTTGCTATGGCAAATTCAGTTCCTTTAAATACACCTGAAAACGGAGATGTATTTATTGGTTGAAGAGCTCCTTCTACATTTTGATAAACCGCTAGGCTAATGAAGATGCTTTTTTACGTTCGCTTCACAGCCCTAATTGACTTTCGATTAAGCATCACATTATACAATCCTCCAGAAACATCCCGTAACATCTACTAAAATTACAGGATTATAAAGTTGTCCCCGAATAGGTAAAATGTCAGTATCTATCTATACAGTGGGTTGATACTGACATCCCGATTATCAAACGTAAATACCAGAATTTAAGGTGTATTTTTTATAAGACAATAAAAAAGTCGGAAGAAAAATCTTCCGACCCTGATAACAAATAATTTTGCTATTATTTTTTTATTGAATTAAATGATGCTCTTCTTTAGTTTCTATGTCTTCGGCCTTGAGATAACGGAACATTTTCCAAAGTTTTATTTTTAAAACGATCCATCCTAATACCGTATACAAAATGGTTAAAACCATTAAATGTTGCAAGTAAGGAAAAGTAAGTTCCATGGAGCCTTTTTGAATGAGCAATATCTTAAAGGCCTGCAAAAAAGGTGTAAGTGGAATAATATTAGCCAGAAGTTGCACCGCATGTGGCATAGCATTTAAAGGCCATGTAAATCCACTTATAATAAAGGAAGGAGATGCTAATACCATTAATACCTGGGTCGCTTTCAACGCATCGGGAATCAGCACACTCATAAACACTCCCAACATCGAAGAGGAAGCCACAAAAAACGAAGTGAGCAATAGAAAATTTAAAACCCCCTCAGGTAAGGGTACTTTAAAAAGAATATGCATAACATAGTATATGCAAACGATAAATATGGAGAAAACCCATATTGGGATCACCTTAATTAACATGGTAGGCAATGCCCATCTCCGCATGTGGTAATACTCATTAATAAACGACCCCCTCTGAAATTCAGCTGCAAAAGATACCGCCATGGCTAATAAAATCACCTGTTGTAATACCACGGCTAACATAGGTGGCCACATAAAAATTAAATAATTACTGGTGGTATTGAAAAGGGTGATATAATTGGTTTTAAAAGGTTCATACTGTGTTGCTGCTTTAGAAGCAGGCATACCTGTCTTCTGAAGTCCTTTTATAGCCACACCAGCCGAAAAAGTACCCACGGTCAATTGTACGGCTTTGGCCGCAAAATTAGCCGTTAATACATTACTCGTATTGGTATAAACATTGAGTTCAGGGTATTTTTTTTGTAATACGTCGGCTTCAAAGCGACGCGGAATCATAACGACTGCCGAAGCTCCATATCGTATCAACTCATCTTGTATATTTTGGGGTTCGTTTTGATATTTTATTAATTTAATGGTATGGTTATCACTGAGCATCTCTAGCAATTGACTGGAAAGCGGAGTGTTATCTCTATCTACTGCGAGCACAGGGATATCTTCTACTTTTCCTGTTTTATATACAAATCCCAATAGGACTGCATAGAGTATAGGCGCAACAAAAAATACCGACCTTAAAGTACTGTTGGCAATAAAAAGCTTAAATTCTCTTTTCAGCAGGCGCAGAAACTCTTTCATAAATTATTTATTTCAGGACAACATTAGCATTTACCAAAATATTTTTGGCTTTATTCATATCCTTAGGTTTCACTTTTATTTCATAAACGGCATCTTGAAGCTGATAGTCGGGATAAGCCGTCGTAATATCTGCATAACGGGTTAATTGTTTGATGTAAACAATAGTCCCTTCTAGTTCTTCTTTATTATAAACCACTTGCATTCTAACCGTCTGTCCTTTTTTGTACTGAGAAATTTTACTCTCGGGAATGGTAAACCGAAAATAGGTACTCTCCGGAATATAACCATTAAACAGTGCAAAACCTGCCGTCGCTAACTCTCCTGGATTAAGACTTATGGTCTCTAATTCCATATCATTGGTAGCGATAACATAGCGTTCGGCATAGGCTACATGAGCTGCTTGCAGGGCTCCTTCCGCCTGAGAAGCCTGCCCTGCGGCCATGGCCACTTTTTCATAACGCGTGCCTTTTTTCACCTCATGTAGTTCAGCATTTACGGCATCATACTGAGCTTTTGCGCCTTGTAATTTGGCATAAGCCTCATCATAAGCTTGCGGAGACATTAGGCTATCCCGAAACATATTGGTGGCTCTTCTAAAAGATTTTTGAGCAAACTCATATTGTTCTTTAAGACCTTTATATTTGGCCTGTAATTGTATCATCTGATCTGCTGTAGCACCATTTTTAGCCATTTGTTCCTGAGCTTGTGCTGCGCTAACAGCTCCTTGAGCTTGTGCAATTTTAGCAGTGACTTCGGGAACATCTAAAAGTGCTAATGTATCTCCTTTTTTGAGCGTTTGCCCTTCACTCACATATATTTTAATAATTCTGCCGGTTAGTTTGGGGGCAAATGAAACCACGTCTTTCTTGGTTTTTCCTTCAAAAACATGTGAAGGTTTTTCTGGATTGCCACAGCTAACGAGTATTATTAAATTTAAAAAAGAGATTATATAGATATTTTTTTTCATAATAATGATGATTAAAGACCTTAATAAAGTTTAGTTACGTCTAATTCACGAGTAGATTTCATTAACTCTACTGCAGCTCTTCGCTGGTTAAATATGGCATTCTGATAATCCAATTCAGCCATTTCTAAATCGTTTTCGGCTTCTATGAGCTGAGTGGATTTTATCATTCCGTAACGAAACTCTTTTTCTGCCTGTATTAAAGCTTTATGGGCTATTTCTTTCTGCTTCTGCTTCAAAGCGATCTGTGCATTGGCAATATCGTAATTAGATTGGTTATTTGCCAGATTTAAAGTGAGCTTTCTCGTCGCATCGTATTTCCGGGCTTGTAACATTTCTTTATTGACTCTTGCGAGTTCTTCGGCGTGCTTTCCTTCATTTCCATCGAATATTTCCCATTTGAAGCCTACTCCCGCAGTAAATAAGGGAAAGATATTTAGATTATGCGGGCGCAAATCTAATTTCCTCCCAGGATAATTGAGGGGTGGAATCGCTGGAATAATATTCTCAGAGGTTTTAATCCTGTTCCCATATAAACCTATATAATATAAAGAGGACATCAATTGCACCTTAGGAATCCACCAAGTTTTTTCCGCTTGTATTTTATAATCTGCAGCATTGATCCCATGCTCCAATGCCTGTATTTCTGCCCGATCATCAATAGTCTTCTCCAATTCCATAACTGCTACAGGCGTCAATACCGGAGTGATCAATCGTAGCCTATCTTTGTCTACTCCCGTTAACACCTCCAGCTGAGTCAATAAAAGTTCTTTTTTGCCCTCATATTCTGCTACTTTGGCATTAAGTGTCGCCTGAGCTAGCTCTATTTTTTTATGATCATATGGCGTAATCAATCCATAGCCTAAAGCTTTATCGGCGGTTTTCTTATTTGCCCTAAGGCGTTTGGTACTCTCATCTAAGACGATTCTGGACTGATGAAGTAAAGCCAACTGATCATAAGCACGAGATAAAAGTGAGATAATATCTTCACGCGTTTTTTCTAATAGTATATCCTCTGATTTTTTTTTCTCCTCTAAGGCCTTATTTAAATATTTGATCTTACCACCAGAATACAGCAACATTTTAGTCTCCGCTTTTGTCACGCCTGAAAAACCAGATATATTGAGATGGTTATGCCGGTCTCGCGGGGTTAAAATATTCGAAGAAGGCAAGCCTGTACTCGCATTGAGATAACCGGCCTGACCACTAATTTCTAAAGTGGGTAGAAATACATCCTTTAGCTTATGCTGATTGAGATCGGTTATTTTATTTTCTGTTTGTTGTATAAGTAAATCGGCATCACGTGCCATGGCACTATCCAGCAACTCCTTAAAATCGGGTACCGACTGCCCCCAACTTAGGATGGGTAGCAAACATAAACTAATTCGATATAATGATAATCTATGCTTCATCATTAAATTTTTAACAAAAATAGCATAAAAAAAAAGGAAAAAAGAACGGTATCTTTCTTTTTTCCCTTCATGAATCATTTACAACTATATAATTATGATATCATTAGAATGATTAAGGTTTAATTTCAATAGGCATGCCTGGAGTGTGGGCATTCATTTGAGGAGCATAATAACTCTGTATTGTCGTTACTCCATTGGAGAATTTACCCACCACATTGGCTATAATATCGTATTCTAAAACATATTTCCCTTTTGGCATATACTGTATATAGAAATGGGTAGAGGCATCTTTCGTAGACTGATAATAGCCCAAATTACCCTGGAATCGGTAGCCCGATATAGGATCTGCCGGTTCAAATCCCGAAGCTCTCATATCTTTTACATGAATGTATTCCATAGGCCGGTCTACATTTAACAGCATTCTAACACTTATCCTATCGCCTATTTGAATAGGAGTCTCTGTTGTGATTTTCTTCAATTCCTCCCCATTTTCTGTTTTCACTTTCTTATAGAGCTCTTTGCTAATAGCTACATGGGTGGCGCTAGATTTTATGTTATCCAGATTTTCATAATACTGCCAGAAAATACCGCCCTGAATAATTCCGGGACCTGGTTTTGAGATCACAATCTCACCAGCTCTTTTATTTTCGGCTGTCGCTACCAGCGTTTTTTTAATATAACCTGGTGCTATTATATCCGTTTTATTTAAGTCTTTACCCGCCCATATCACCTTGGCACTATCCGCAGAGGTTGCAGTCCAATCTTTTCCACTGTTGATAATGGTGTAAATAATTTCTGCTGTTGCCCTGCTGGTTTCCCAATGGTTGACTTCTTTTTGAGTAATCAACCAGGTTTTCATCTCCTCTATAATAGGGTCACTAGGCCTAAGCTCATTAAAAGCCTGAAGGGCTAAGGCCTGATTGATAACCTTAGAAGAGTACCATCCCCAGTCATTGAGATTTTGCTTCCAATATACCCCTTGGGTTTTAGTATCTGTAGCCGTTTCTTTCATATAAGTCAATAAGCGATCTGCAACCTCTTTCAATCCATATCGATTGAACAGCAAAGCAGCTCTCGTTAATCCGAAGAAGCTAAAGTCTGCGAACTTTAAAGTTTGGGCTTGATGGATAATTCGAACTTTTAAATTTTTGCCTACATTTTCTAAAGGATACATAGGTTCCCAATAAGATCGGCTATCCAGATAGTCCAATTCCATATTATCCCAGTGAGCCCTATTTTTTGTGTTTGGGTGAAGAGCAAATGTACGATCTACATAAGCCACCAAAGCCGCAATCATTGAATGCTCTGAGGCCGCCTGATATGCTTTTATACCTCCTTTATCCTTTAACCACTCGCTAATTTTTCCCCAATTTTTTAATATATATAAAGACGTCGAAAAACTGCTTGGAGCCCCAGGATACCATGAAAAACCTCCATCTGAATTTTGTAGTTCACTCAATTTTCTCCAATCTTCCATTGTCTGATAGCGCATATTATGGGTATCAAATAACCGGGCTAAAAGTTGCATCTGCTGCTTTTCATCCTTTGCTTGCAAAACCCAAGGCGTTTCTTCTAATAAAAGCTTTTTTAACTCCTGATTTTTTTCTAGTTTACTCTTCAGTAAGTCTTTATGATGATATTTCTCAAAAACGGTTTTTAGTCTGGGATTAGCCTTAAAGATCTCGGAGGCTAAAACATCGGCAAACCATTTATTGAATACCACATCTGCTGAATGGTGAACGTTTTCTTTCAAACTTGGCAGGGCTAATAAAACCTGCCATATGGGATTGAGCGTAAGCTCCAAAGTATTGGAAATAGAAGTTAAACGAGAAGATGGTCTAAGGTCTTGATCTTTTATAGAAAAGGTTTTTGTTTCTTTCTCTCTGACAAAAACAGGCTGTGCATCGGTAACCAACATCCGATTGGGTAATACCGGAATTGCTTTTTGTTCTCCATCTGTATAAGCTCCAGCTTTTGCCATAGCCTTAAGGACAACCCCTGACAGGCGCTCTGGTATTTTTAATTTCCAATTCATAGATAAACTGGAACTTCCATCCATATTAAAACTTTGAATGGCATTGGATATCCCCAGTTTTGAAGAGATATCCTGCTCCGTATCTGCGTCTAACACCTGCAGCTGAACTTGCCCACTTAAAGTCTTAGGACTCTGATTATCTAACTTAACCTGAACCTTCATCTCATCTCCCTCTCTAAGAAATCTAGGATAATTGGGCGTAAGTGAAAAATCTTTTCGGGTAACAATAGTGCGCTCTAAAGTCGCTGCACGAGCATTTTTATCGTGGGCTAATAGCATCAGCTTCCACTGGGTTAATGCCTCAGGAGAAGTAAATTCAAAGTTGATATATCCATCTTTATCCGTTCGCAGGTTAGGATAAAAGAAAGCTGTTTCGTTAAGATTTCTACGCACCGGAACTTTTTGCAAACCGTCTTTTTGCAAATTATGGCCTTCCTCTATACTAGACATGGATATAGAAGAAGTATAGTGTTTATCATTTGTCGCCTCTTTTCTCATCAGAGAAGTTACCACTCTCCCCATTATACGGTTTCTACCTATACGCTCTTCTATAAACCAGTTAAAATCAGGCAGCTCAATAGCTCGTTGGGAGAGATGTTTTTTTTCTTTATAATAGCTAATGGATTTTAAATCTTGATAGCGTTCGCTATAATCATGGCGTAAAAATACATCCGACCTGAGATGATGGAAAATATAAGTGTTCACAGCAAATTGATCCAAGGATGCATCATACATATTGGCTAAGAGTTCGAATGGTATTTTATCTTTGTTTTCTCCCTTTATTTTCACCTTCCATTTCTCTTGACTTCCCGGTTGCAATTTATCCCGAAAAGTCATTAACTCTATTTTCATGGGCTCTGCAGTATCACGCACCAACAAGTCGATAGATAAGCTCTGAACATCATTATACGCCGCCAAAACAAATTGAATATTCAAACTATTGATATCCGGATCTTCAGGTATTGGCACTTCATATTCTAATACACCGTTTTTAATATACCTTTCTTGAGTATGCGTATCTCCTTTACCATTCTGAATATAAATATATACCTTAGCCTCCGCAATAGCTGAATAGAGGTAAATCTTTGCCTTCTCACCCCTGAGGTAATCTTTTTGGGGATTAGCCATTCGAAAGAAAGGTTTTTGCTGCTCGCTTAACTTCTTCTGATCCCACACCTCAAAAATCCGCTCTGTTTTTATTGTATCCTGCCCCTCTATATTAAACAACTCTAATTTATAGCTGCCAGCCTCCAGCTTACCTAAATTAAGTAAGGTATCTGCACTGGACTTTTGCAAGACCACCCGTTGGATTTTCCTGTTTTCGGGTAATTCGCCTTTGTTAAAATAATCGTGAGGAAATTTTCTTACAAAATTCGACGGTGTTAATATGGGTACATCCTGTACAAAATTTTGAAAATTATCTCTAAAAATACGCTTGGGGGCCTGCAACAATGCTAGTTTTAGCTCGTATTTTTTTTCCAAACGATGTCCATTATAATTTTTAGTAGCCACTTTTAATTTAATCTCTTCATTTGTAAACGCCGATTTTACATCTCCAACTTCAATAAAATGACTTACTGAAGATATAAAAAAATGCGTATTGTTTTGCTGGGTCTCTCCATTGATATCAGTTATAGAAGCACTCACTTGATATTCGTTAACCTGAATCCCCTTGAGTCTTTTATCTTTTTGGAGTTCAATAGGAATCTCAAATCTTCCTTCTTTATCGGTCTTCAAGCCTCCGAGAATGGAATTTTCGGGAGCTTCCAAGGGTATTCCCGGAAAATAACGGTATCGGATGTCCTGTTTTTTAATCTCATAATTTAAAGTAGCATTGCGCAAAGGAGTATCCGAAAAAGAAACCGCTTTACCTTTCAGGTGAAGCGTTTGCCCAAAGCTATATTCCCCTTTAATATCTTCAAAACTAATTTCAAAATTAGGACGCTTATATTCCTCCACTTTAAAGTACACTATAGCCCGACCATCTCCTGCATTAAGGCTAAAATCACCATTTAATTTTCCTTTGGGCAGCATAAAACTCCCATAATAACTTCCAAATTCATTTGCTGTAAAACTCTGTTTGGACAATGCTTCTCCATTCGCATCTTGAAGGGTTATGGATTGTTTAATGCCCGCGGCTACCGATTCTTTTTTATCTTGATAACGGGTGTTAATTACTTTAAAATACACCGTCTGTCCTGGACGATATACCGCCCGATCCAAAAAAATCTGTGCCTTTTTTTGATCTTCTGCTTCTAATGCATCAGCGTAATCAACACCCCCATAACCTCCAGTAAAGCTTATACTATTGCTTATAGGATCTTCAACTAAATACTGTCTATATTCGCCTTTGGGATTCTCTGGAAAAATAAAATTACCTTGTGAATCTGTTTTTAATCCCGATAGCTTTGTTTTTTTAGGATCGCTATAATCATACAACTTAAGATCGGCATTCTTGCGAGGCTCCCCTGTATTACGATCGATCAACCGTAAAATATTATTTTTTTGAAACGCTGTTTTCTTACTATAAATAATCCGCGAATCGTTTACACAAAACCAGTAACTCCCCTGTGAAGCTCCTCCTACAAAATATTCTGCAATGTAAATTCCATTTTTAAGCGCTGCAAGCGCTACGGAAGATAGATGATTTTTATAATCGCCAAAGTTTTTCAATTTATAATCCTGCCTTCTTACCCACTGCTTGGAAACTTTCAATAAAGGGTATTTATAACTATTCTGAAGAGAATTGATAAAAGACTGAAGATCGGTTACCTTATAAATATCTAGCGCGAAAGCATCCGTATTTTTATAACCCACCGACAAGTGAATAGGCTGCTCTGGAAGTGTAAAAGCTTCATAATGAATCGTAATATTGGCTTCTAGAATACTATTTTCTGTATTTTTAACATTAGTCTGAAATTCACTTTTAGGATAAATTTTCTTAGCCCTTTCTACCCACTCCAAGGCTTCTTGAGGCTTTTTTGCCACTAAAAAATTAGCGATATCATTCAGAATATATACTTTATAATCTCCTTCTGTACTGGAGTTGACAATATCGGTATATCTCCTCAAAGCTTGTTCTGTGGAAAGCAGCTGAAATCTAACTTCTTTTTGGGCTTTCTGATATTCGAAAAACAATTTAGAATTATATTGGTTCGCGGTTATTCTATCGTTATAAATATCGATAATTTTCGGATAGTTTTGCTTGAGCTCGTTAGGTGTAAAGAGCAACGGACTCTCTAAAAAATCAATATACTTTATTGATAACCAATCCTGTAATGAAGGAAAGTAGTCGATATTATCTGTATGTAGAAACAATTCTTTATATTTTTTCAAAGAAATCTTCGACAATCTTTCCTTCTCTTTCTCCAGATGTTCGAAGTTTTGGGTCAGGTATTTTTTAAAATCGAGTTTTGACCAGGTTTCAATCTGACTAAAATCGGGAGCATCAAGATTGGAAATCTCTCTAATTTTCCAAATATGCTGTTGAAAGTAATCGTTTATAAATTGTAACTGCAATACATTATAGATCGATAGATCCTCTCCTTTTAGGTTTACAGAAGATTTTTTTATTTTATCAAAAAACCGACTTACAATGTTATTGGTTTCGTCATCCTCCGTATTGTTTACAATGACAAATTCTGCCTTTAGAGCTTTAATCAATTCAATAGTATTATTATCTTTCATAGCTTGTTTCTGAATATCTAACACGAGGGGCATATTGGATTTTACCATTCCCTTTGCGTAATTATCGTTAATCTGTTTCCATTGCTTTTCGTAATAATTTTGGGCGTATAGAGATATACTCCACAAAACAACCAACAACGAACTAAAAATTTTGGTGATACGATGCATAAATATGTAATTTCGAAGCATGTTAAATATACTTAAAAAATATCTTATAGATAGTCAATTGTATGTTGCTTCCATGGCAACTCTACTGACCTTTTTTTGTATGAAAGAGCGAATAACATTCCATTTCGCTCTCATACTTCTTATATTTTTGACGTATCTGAATGGTTACCTGTACACAAAATATCAGTTACGTCAAAAAATTATGTTTTGTATTTTCTTTTTCAACCTTATCACTTTTATCTTCTGTGTATGGGCTATTATCCATAAACACCATCCTGAATGGCTTATTAAATGGCTTTCGATATTACTATTGGGGGTTCTATATAATTCCAGCTTTTTATACTTCCCGATCAGAAAAATTCCTCTCATCAAAATTTTTTATGTAGCCCTGGTCTGGGCACTTATTAATTCATGGCTTATTATGCCTCGTTTACAATGGGATATTTTTTTTATTACCTTTTGTGGTGTTTCTGGTCTTATTTTACCTTTTGATATTAGAGATATGTGCCATGATCACATTGTTACTTTCCCCCAGATTATCGGCATCCAAAAAACCAAATATCTAGCTTATTTTCTACTCCTTACAGCTTCTATTATCAGTATTTTTTATTTACCTCCAGACTTTTCTCTGCCTTATCTTACGGCAATGCTTATCGGTTCAATATTGGTATATTTTTCATCCCCTCTCAACCCTGATCTGTATTTTTCTCTCGGTGTGGAAGGAGTAGCAGGTCTTCCTTTTTTATTTTATCTGCTGTTAAAATTATTCTGATAATCGTATCTTTACATCAGTTTTTGGAACTATGCTGATACACTCTATTCGCTTAAATAATTTTAAAAATCATGTTTTCCGCCAATTGGATTTTTCAAAACAGATCAATTGCTTGGTAGGTAATAATGGTGTAGGAAAAACAAATATATTAGATGCCTTATATTATCTTTCGGTGGGAAAGAGTTTTTTAGGAAATACCGATCAAAATAATATTTTACAAGGAGAAAGCTTCTTTGATATAGAAGCTGTAGTTTCTGATGAAGAGAAAGAAAGCATCATCAGGATTCAGCAAGCTTTACATTCAAAAAAGGTGATTAAGAAAAATAACAAAACCTATACTCGCCTGGCAGATCATGTTGGTTTTTTACCCTCGGTGATCATTTCTCCTTATGATCATAATCTTATTTCGGATTCCGGAGAATCCCGCAGAAAGTTCTTAGACGGTATGATTTCTCAAACCGATAGCGACTATTTATTTAATATTTTACAATATCAAAAAGCCTTACAACAGCGCAATGCCTTGCTAAAATCTTTTCATAAAAACGGCTATTTTGATGCGGATTCATTGGACATCTATCACCATCTTCTCATTAAATCGGGCACTATTATCCACGAAAAGAGGAAAGCATTCAATCAGCAATTTTCCCCTCTCGTTCAAAAATTCTATCGACTTATATCAAATGCCGGAGAAGAAATTGAAGTTAATTACCAGTCCGACCTTTGGGAACATCACTTCGAAGAGATTTTAACCCGATATCTAGAAAGAGATAAACTCCTCACTTACACCTCCAGGGGGGTACATAAAGACGATTTGGTATTTCTTATGCAAGGGCTTGCCCTAAGGAAAAGCGGTTCTCAGGGACAGCAAAAAACCTTTCTAATCAGCTTAAAATTAGCTCAGATGCAAATGATAAGAAATGTAACAGGGAAGTCCCCCATTCTTCTATTGGATGATATTTTCGATAAACTAGACGATCATAGAGTAGGCCAGCTAATCGCATTGGTAAATGAAGAAAATTTCGGCCAGATTTTTATCACCGATACCCATAAAGAGCGCACCCAATCTATTGTAAGGCGTATTAACGAAGAGAGTAAAATTTTTGAATTATGAAAAAAAAGAAACGAGAGTATCTTTCTTCGGAATTGGTGAAATCTATTATAAAAATATACGGCTTGGAGGAAAAAATGGAAGCAATTGCGATCCGAGATTTCCTAGAGGATTATTTAGACCAATCTCTATATCAAGAAATCAGTGACATATCACTCCAACAAGCGGTTTTAGAGATAAAGATTACCTCTCCGCTTCTGAAAAACGATTTCAGAATGCGAAAACGTTTTTTTCTCCAAAAATTTCGCGATGTTATCGGTGAAGAAAAAATCAATGATCTTCGGATTTTGTAGTGGTAGTATTCTTACTCTTTATTAAACCGATGGCCCGCTCATCCAAACTAGAACGTAAGGGGATGAAAAATCGCAGAGGATTGTTAAAGAAATAGCGCACAATTTCCATAATAATCAAGCGTACATCCTCTATATTAACTTTTCTAGAGCGGAAAGCCAATAACATGGATAAACCGAAACTGATTAAAAAATTAAAAAAACCGATCAGAAATACTGTAGTAAAAGAAATCCAGAAAGTGTAAGCCGTTACCTGAAAGTCTTTTCCATAAAGCCCCAGAGCAAAATTACCCGCCGCAAAAGTAATGTGGCGTATATCCAAGTCTAATCCCAAGAATAATCCTATAGGAGCTGTAGCTCCTAAAAAAATACCAAACCAAAAATTAGAAACGATTCCTGCCCAATTTCTGGAATAGTAACCCGAGAGTTTTTTAGCAAATTTATCTCCTAAGAAATAATTGATAAACGGATTTTTAGCAATCCGCTTGGGAATCTGGTAAAAAACACCTGTGTTGCTAACGTTGCCTGCTATAATACCCGATATAAAGAGAAAAAAGCCCGCGATGCAGGCATGTAAAATAGCTTTAGAATTTATGGGGTCCAGATCTAATAACAATTTGGAAGATTTATCCATGGCCAGATTTTGCTTAAAAATAATCTCGAGTGCATAAATAATAAGCAAAGAGATGGGAAACGACAGCAATACATTGCCTACAAACGCAATAAACTGCGTCCGAAATAATTTTGATACCAGGTGGGCAAAATCTATATAATTCTTTTTGGTATTATGTTCTTCAGAAAGAACTCTAGCCATAGTAGCCGCTGTCATGGCAGGTTGTTTTGTCGCCAAGGTAAAGCTCATTAAGTAGATCATAACAAATCCCATTGCATAATTAAAAGAATAGAGCACCGCATGCATAAAATCACTGCTATAGCTATAGCTATAGAGCATTTTCAGAACGCATAAAGCGCCTACAATCACTCCTCCTCCGGAAGACTTTAAAAGCATTTTAAAATAATCCCGCCTATTGGTGGTAATATAATGAGTGCCCACTTCTGAGGTATGTGTAGTAATGAGATGGGAAATTAATCTCGTACTGTCGGCTACCAGATCCGTGATATTATTTTTATGCGATTTAAAGTCTAAAATATTAAAGAAAAGCTGTTTTGATCTTCTTAAATAATCCTCTGGCCCGTCTATCACCAATAAATTAAGAATGATACTCACCCTATCCAATTGTTGTCGTATCTTAAGTAAAGATTGATTAATCTTATTAGAGATCCCATATTTAGAGGCATTTTTAAAAGCCAGGTTCACAAACTCCTGACCATGTTGCAAATAAACCTTCAACTGTTTATACCCCTCTGACTTTGAGTTCAATTCTACACTCGGATCTTTCTTAAATTCTGTCAGTAAAAAATCCAATTCACTTTGTAATGCCAAAAAGGGATTATCAAAATTTTTATATTCGGGAGCCATACGCACCACATCGACATCCAAGACATCCCCTATCATTCTCCATATTAATATATTCATAGAGAACATGAGCTCATTTTTCACTTTCGGACTTCTGATAAAATCATCAATTTTTAACAATCTGAAAAATTCGTCTATATCCTCTTCTGACACCTTTTTTAGATATTCTAAATGCTTTTTGGTGTGTACAGATACGGTATCTACTAAATAAGATACAGAATTTTCATTATCCACAGCAGGTAAAATCTTATTGAGAATCCTTTTTTTCAGCTCTGGATAAAAAGCATTTTCCGATAGTATATCCGCCTCTGTTAAGGAAAGATTAAAAGGTCTGCCCTCAAATAAATTTCGGATATAATAACCTAAATTTTCACTGATTTCGGGATGGTTTTTCAGATAGGCTAAAAAAACTTCGAAATCCTCTTTAATCAAAGTATTAAAGAGCTCCTTCAGGGGATCTAGAGATTTGGTTTCATTCTTAAAAAGAAAATATTTTTTAAGAACATCATTAAAATTATATCTTTTTTTTATAAAAAAATATCTCATAATTTTTAGGTACAAATTTTAGTTTAGCCGTACATCCCTCATTTGCTTCATAATCCATTCATGCTTTTTCTTCAGATAAGGAGACGGGTTCTTAGGGTCATACTTTTTAGGATTGGGCAACACGGCGGCAATCCAAGCGGCTTCACTTTTGTTGAGATTTTTGGCAGATTTTCCAAAATAGTATTTTGAGGCCGCTTCTACACCAAAAACACCTTGCCCCATTTCAATGGAATTCAGGTAACGTTCCAGAATAATTTCCTTATTCCAAAAATTTTCTATCATAAAGGTAAAGATGGTCTCCACTCCCTTTCTCACCCAACTTCTGCCATTCCATAAAAAAATATTTTTTGCCGTCTGCTGCGATATCGTACTTCCTCCCTGTAAGCGCTTTTTATCATTTTTCTGATTGTTTATCATGGCTCTGCGGATCGCCTTAAAATCGAATCCATTATGCCTAAAATAATTTTGATCCTCACTGGCAATAACCGCGCGTTTCACCAGGCTCCCCATTTCATCAAACGAAATATAATCTCTATGTAGCTTCCTATACTTAATTAGGCCTTCCAATTGAATAAAGGTAATCGGTGGATTAAAAAACCTCCCCCACATAATGGACGAAATATTAACCACAATCAGAATAAAAACGACTCTTTTAAAAAGCTTCCACATAGGTTAAAATATGCAGCAAAAATAAGCTTTTAATTTTTTTTAAACATCTATTTTCGAAAAATCAAAATTCCTGCAAAGAAGAATTCTGCACATACTCGTTTTTGTGATAAAATCTATTTTTATAACATATGTTAAAAAAATCCTAAACAAAATTAAAAGAAAACAAATAAAAATTTGGCAAAGTTTTTGCTTATATAGAATAAATATTTTTTTTCATATTAATATTTTGTGATTTGGTGCAAACCCTGAGTAATCAGGGTTTTTTTTATACATTACGCCCACTATAACAAGCACTAAAAAAAAAAACCAACCTCAAACCATACACTTCCCTGCTTCATTTTGAAAAGCTTTTAATTTTTTCCCCCTTCCATCTCTAGGATGAAACTCTAGGAAAAAAAGAAAGCTATCAGGTAATGATTACACCACTATATCAATAAACATCATCGAAACTTATAGAAAATCAAAAAAATTTAGATTACAATTAAATAAAGTGAGATGCTGTAAACGAAAAATCGATTTTTATAAGCACTTCCCCAGAGAATTGCTCCGCTGATTAAACCAACGAACACTCTACTGACAAAAATAAGGGATAATCATCTGTACTACCTCCTAATCCCTGCCCTCATGTAGTTTTTTTCCTATGAACTTGGTCAAAGTAAAAATATAAAACTCTAAAGATCTGCTGATGATTAATTCTAATTAAGCTTAAGGTTGTATACCTAAATATCCATGAACTTTTTCAAACTTATTTAAACAAATTCATTAAAAACATTACCATACTCAACAATGTTTTAGAAATTTTTTCAAGATAGTAGGGCCGGGATTTCAAAGAATGTTAATTTACTTTAAACAAGTTCGATAGTATAAATAATTTATTGATTATATATTTTAATACATCGCTCACACTTATGCAAAAAATAATCTAGCATTATGTCTTTTATATACATCATTCGATAACAGGTGATTAAAAACAAGAAAAAAATACTATAT
>NZ_JAAABJ010000589.1 GCF_009904105.1 Elizabethkingia argenteiflava
GGCAGGATTCGAACCTGCGACCTCCTGGTCCCAAACCAGGCGCGATGACCGGACTACGCTACACCCCGTTTTTGCAGTTGCGGAGGGTAAGGGATTCGAACCCTTGCGACCCTTACGAGTCGACAGTTTAGCAAACTGCTCCGTTAACCACTCCGGCAACCCTCCTCGTTTTTTCGTAAGATCTTTTGTTCTGCGTTTGCGAGTGCAAATATAGAATACATTTTTTAGATTACCAAAAAAAAAATGCATTTCTTTTTTGTATTTTTGAGGTATTATAAAATCTTTAAAACACTTATTCATGCGTAATATATTATACTTCATAGCCTTAAGTGGACTTCTGGTTTCATGTGCATCATCAAAAAATATTTCCCCACAGAAAAAAAAAATAGCGAAAGCTAAAAATTATGGTGTAAATGTCGCGAAAGAAAGGAAAATACAGCCCGCAAAACTTCCAACGAAACCTCCTGTTCATAAAGAAAATGGAGTAGAGTTTTTTAGCCAGAATATAGCCGATATCACTAAAAATGATAATACAGTAAGTTATGGAAGTATCGTAACAGCTAAGCCTTTTGGGTATCGTGTTACCAAAGATTATTTTCCTGCTATAGGGCAGAACTTTCGTCAGCGTTATTTAATACTTCATTATACAGCGCTTAATAACGAAAGATCTATAGAGGTTTTAACTTCTCAGGGGGTGAGTGCACATTATTTGATTAATGACATCAATGATAACGAAATTTATCAGTTGGTAGATGAGAATAAGAGATCTTATCACGCAGGAATTAGTAGATGGGGAAAGGATACCAATCTGAATGATACCTCTATAGGGATCGAAATTGTAAATAGAGGTTATACAGCCGATGCTTATGGGCAAAGGTGGTTTGCAGAATTCCCAGACTATCAAATTCGAAAAGTAGCAGCATTAGCTAAAGATATAATACAGCGTTATAATATTCCTCCTACCAATGTTTTGGCCCATTCAGACATTGCGCCTATCCGTAAACAAGATCCAGGACCTAAATTTCCGTGGAAAAAATTATATGATGAATATCAGATCGGTATGTGGTATGATGAGGGAACTCGTGTTGATATTTTAAATCAATTATCCTATGGGGATTTTGAATTTCAGAGAAATACGCCTCAATTTATTTATCAGGTTCAGAGTTATTTACGTTCAATAGGATATGATGTGGAACTTTCTGGTCAATGGGATTCCCAAACCCAGCTTGTGATTCAAGCTTTTCAATACCATTTTAGACCGCAGTTAGGGGATGGTATTTTAGATAAGGATACTTATGCGATACTAGTTGCTCTCTTAAAAAAATACTTTCCCCATCAGAGTGTGGCTATATTGAATTGAATTTTTTTTGATGATCGTATCGCGGAGGTTGTAAATATTTTTTTATCTTTGAGTGGAGTTGCTTCTAACGTTTTAAATTATAGGTGATATTTGGATATCGCTTATATTTTTAACAATTAGATTTTAATAAAAATACAGATGAAACCAGAAGGAGATAAATGATAGAAATCTGAGCCTCCTTACAGCAAAAAATAAAATTGATCTTATCTATTTTTCCCGAATTTTATATTTAACTCATGAAGAGGTATAAGTGAGTTAGTATTTTAAACCCTCACCATGATTATCTCTTGTGTATAATTGTTTCATCAATTTACAAGTAAACCAGATCAATAATGTTGTTGTGGAATTTTTAATAATTTTAAAGTTACAATATGATAAAAATAATTTCTACACTTTCCTTAGTTTTGTGTATGAATATGATGAGTGCACAAGATTTTAAAAAGCAGACTTTAAGAGATGCAAATGGTTATACTTATGAAACGGTTACCAATGATCCAGACCAGGTTAGGATTTACACGCTTAACAATGGATTAAAAATTTATTTGGCTAAAAATACAGATGCTCCCAGAATTCAAACTTATATACCCGTACGTACAGGTTCCAACAATGATCCTTCAGATAATACAGGCTTGGCCCATTATCTTGAACATATGCTGTTTAAAGGAACCTCAAAATTAGGAACCAAGGATTGGGACAAGGAAAAAATTCTTATTCAAGAAATTTCGGATCTTTATGAGGCCCATAAGGAAGAGACAGATACGGATAAGAAGAAACAGATTTATAAAAAAATAGATTCTATTTCGCAGGAGGCTTCGCGGTACGCAATTGCTAATGAATATGACAAAGTAATATCTTCTATCGGAGCTACAGGAACGAATGCCCATACATGGTTGGATGAAACCGTGTACAAAAATAATATTCCCAATAATGAATTAGAAAAATGGTTGAAAATAGAGAAAGAACGTTTCTCTGAATTGGTGCTAAGACTATTTCATACAGAACTAGAAGCAGTATACGAAGAATTTAATCGCGCGCAGGATAATGATGCTCGACTAGTGAATTATGAGTTGATGGATGCCTTGTTTCCTCATCATCCAAATGGACAACAGACTACTATAGGAACAGCAGAACATCTGAAAAATCCTTCCATGCTTGCCATCCATAAATATTTTCAGACGTATTATATTCCCAATAATATGGCCATTATTTTAGTTGGCGATTTGCATTTTGATAAAACGATTCTTTTGGTGGATAAGTATTTTGGAAGTTTTAAGTACCAAGAATTACCCGTTCATAAAACCGTGAAGGAAGCTCCCTTAACCAAGATTGTAGAAAGATTTGTAAAAAGCCCGACGACCCCACGATTGCAAATGGCGTGGAGAACCGATAGCTATGGATCTAGAGAATCATTTTTAGCCGAAATTGTCACTCATATCCTGAGCAATAGTGGAGACGTTGGACTTTTAGATGTAAATATCAATCAGCAACAAAAAGCTTTGCGCGCTACGGCTTATAATTTGCCCTTTAAGGAGTATGGAGTCATGAGTATGATTATCGTTCCCAAGGAAAATCAGTCTCTAAAAGAGGCTCAGCAATTGCTTCTCCAACAGGTTGATTTGATCAAAAAAGGACAATTTCCTGACTGGTTGATTCCAGCTGTGGTAGAAGAAATGAAGCTTTCTAGAACACGTTATTTAGAATCTGCTGAAGGTTTAGCCACTCATTTGTATAATTCGTTTATTAAGGGGGTAACATGGGAGCAAGAATTAAATCAGTTGAATGAATATCGCAAAATAACCAAAGAAGATGTGGTAGAGTTTGCCCAAAATTTCTTTAGAGACAATTATGTCGCCATTTATAAAGAAAAAGGAGTCAATGATAAACTGGTGCGCGTTGATAATCCGGGTATTACCCCTGTACAGCTAAATAAAAATTTACAATCCGACTTTTTTAAAGAAATTATATCTCAAAAGGTACCCCGGATACAACCTGTATTTGTAGATTTTAAGAAAGAAATAAAAGAGTCTTTGGTAAAAGGCGTAAAACTTAATTATATTCAGAATAAAACCAATGATATCGTGCAGACCAATTATATTTTTAATTTTGGAACTGATAGTGACAAAGAAATGGGGCTTGCACTAAACTTATTAGAATATCTAGGTACGGATCAATACACCCCGGATCAGCTGAAAGCCGAATTTTATAAAATAGGAGTTTCATATAATATTGCTGTAGGTCCCGAAAGAATTAATATTTCGCTTTCTGGTCCCGAGAAGAATATAGCAAAAGGATGGGGATTAATAAATCATTGGTTTCAGCATGTTAAGCCAGATCAGGAAATTTATCTCAAGACGGTGAAAACTATCTTAGAAGGGCGTGAAATCGCAAAAAAGGATAAAAATCGAATTATGTTAGCCCTTAGCAATTATGCCAAATATGGAAAAGATTCCCGTTTTCGAAATATTATTTCTAAGCAGCGTTTAGAATCCATTAAGGCTGAAGAAATGACGAATAAGATAAAATCTCTGTTCCAATTTCCTTATGAAGTGTTTTTTTATGGGAGTGATATAGTTGCTTTTGAAAAAATTATGAAGGAGTACGTACATCCGCCGACTTTATCTTATCCTATTGCTAAAATTTACCCAGAGCCTTCCACTGGAGGTCAAGTCTATTTTACCAATTACGACATGGTGCAAACCGAAATAAGTAAAATAGGAAGAGGTAGAGAACTCAACCCTGCTAATTTTGGCAAAATTAATGTATTCAATGATTATTTTGGTAGAGGCTTATCATCTATTGTTTTTCAGGAAATTAGAGAAGCTCGTTCATTGGCCTATGCTTCTTATGTAAATTATACTCATGCTAATGAGATAAAGAAAAACGATTATGTAACAGCTTATATCGGTACCCAGGCCAATAAATTATCACAAGCGATATCGGCTCTTAATGAATTGATGCTCGAATTACCCCAAATTCCGATTCAGTTTAACAATTCTAAAGAGTCTGTAATCAAGCAAATAGCCTCTAGCAGAATTACCAAGCGTAATATTTATTTTAACTATCTAGCCATGAAAAAACTCGGTTTAGATCATGATATGCGTAGGGATATTTATCGTCAAGTGAGTACCCTAACATTAGCTCAGTTAGCCGATTTTTATCATTCGGAGATAAAACCCATTCAGTTTAATACCGCTATACTAGGTAAAAAAGAGAATTTAAATAGAGAAACTCTGCATAAGCTTGGCACTTTTACCGAGCTTAGCTTAGAAGAAATATTCGGATTCTAAAATATATCAATCCTCGTACAAAGGTCGGGATTTTCCGACCTTTTTTATAATTATATGATTAAATTATAAATTTTTTTAAACCTTATCTCTATTTTTTTTCGAAAATAACTATATTCGGCACTATGAAATATGACATGCAACTTTATGAAGGGCTCTCGGTGGGATTTTATTTATTATTAATGATCGCTATAGGATTTTACTCTTATCGAAAAGCCACTCATAATTCCGAAGAGTTTTTAATAGGAGGTAGAAAAATGGGGGCGGCTGTTACAGCGCTGTCTGCAGGAGCAGCCGATATGAGTGGCTGGCTATTGATGGGACTCCCCGGAGCCATGTACTTATCTGGAATTTCCAGTTCTTGGATCGCGATAGGTTTAACCATAGGTGCTTTTCTCAATTATGTTTTTGTAGCACCTCGTTTAAGGATTTATACTGAGGTATCTCAAAATGCGATTACTTTACCCGAATTTTTTCAAAACCGCTTTAAAAGTAAAAATCACCTGCTGAAAATTACTTCTTCTATGGTGATCTTGGTATTTTTTACCTTATATACTTCTGCAGGTATGGTATCTGGAGGTAAGTTGTTTGAATCCGCTTTCAATATTAATTATACTACAGGTTTGTTCATCACCAGCTTGGTTGTGGTTCTCTACACATTTATAGGCGGTTTTTTGGCCGTGAGCCTTACCGATTTTGTACAAGGTACGATTATGGTATTGGCATTGGTGATTGTGCCTATTGTGGCTATCTCCCAGATAGGGAGTGCTCAGGAGGCTTTTTCACTCATTCAGGCTAAAAATCCCAATTATTTGGATATGTTTAAGGGAACGACCAGCATAAGTATAGTGTCTTTATTAGCTTGGGGGCTTGGTTATTGTGGACAGCCTCACATCTTGGTGCGCTTTATGGCGATAGATAAAGCTAAAGATTTGGTAAAAGCTAGGCGCATTGGGATTACTTGGATGATTTTTACAGTCAGCGGAGCTCTATGCGTAGGACTAATAGGTATTGGCTACCTTAAAAAGTTTGATGTAGAAAATATGTTAATATTTGATGCTTCAAAAACAAAGGCTGAAACTATTTTTATTTATTTTTCAAGAACCTTGTTTCACCCTCTCATTTCCGGCTTTTTGTTAACCGCCATATTGGCTGCTGTAATGAGTTCTATTTCCTCTCAATTATTGGTGACATCCAGCTCTTTGACCGAGGATATCTATAAAACTTTTGTGCATAAAAAGGCAAGCCCTAAACGACTACTCCTAGCCAGTAGATTATCGGTTCTATTGGTATCCGCTATAGCAGTACTTTTATCTTTACATCCTAAAGATAATATACTGAATCTGGTTGGAAATGCATGGGCTGGCTTTGGTTCGGCTTTTGGACCTTTAATCTTATTATCACTCTTATGGAAAAAAACGACTTGGCAAGGAGGCCTGGCCGGTATGATAGTCGGGGGAATTACTGTATTATTATGGGTATATCTGCAACATCCGTATAAAGCTTGTTATGAAATGATCCCAGGCTTTCTGCTTTCATTATTGACTACTTTTTCAGTATCATTAATTACTTATAAACCAAATGAGGCAATTGATTCTGAGTTTAAAGAGATGAAGAAAACGCTAACACAATCATAAATACCAGTCATCATTTATCCTTGTTGGAGAATTTAAAAAGCTTTGTCTTATTTGGACAAAGCTTTTTAAAAACTAAATTTTTAAAAAACAATTTTTATTTCGTCGAGTAGCCATTTTGCATTTGCGAACTTATCAATAATAAAGAGAATATATTGGGTGTTTACCATAATGTTTCTGCTAAATTTGGGATCAAAATGAATGTCGCTCATGGTTCCTTCCCATTGCCGATCAAAGTTTAAGCCTATCAGATATCCGTGTGCATCTAACACCGGACTTCCTGAATTGCCCCCTGTAGTATGGTTCGTGGCAGTAAAGTTTACAGGAACTTCACCCGTAGCATCCTTATAATTGCCATAATCCTTTTGATGGTAGAGCTCAATGAATTTTTTTGGAAGGTCAAATTCATAATCGCCCGGAATATATTTTTCCATAATTCCCGAAAGATAGGTTTTGTAATGATAATAAACCGCATCTCTAGGATGAGACCCCTTAACTACTCCATAAGAAATGCGTAGTGTAGCATTAGCATCGGGAAAAAATTTCTTTTTTTTATCGATTTCCATTTGAAGTTTTATATATTCTTTCTGAAGCTCATGAATCTGATATTCCAGCAGCTTGTATTGAGGAGCTACTTTTTCATCATAAGCCTGTCTTAGCGATAAGGCGAACTGGTAAAAAGGATCATTTCTAAGGGCAGTGAGTAGGTCGCCATTTGTGAAAATTTGGTCTGCCTTTTGGGATAGGTATATTCCTTTAAATGCTTTTCGTCCACAAAGAATAGAATTTTTAGACCAGTTTTCCATCGTGATGAGGTTTCGTTCAGCATGCTGAAACTGCTTAAAATTTAAAGGAAGAAAGGGAGTTGGGATCTCTTGAGTGTACAAGGCTATTAGTTTTGCCGTCACTTTCACATCCAGTTCACTTTCATAGTTTTTGTATAGCGAAATTAATTTATTTTTCAATTTTTCAGCAGATGCTGTATTGGCTGTTCCACTATCTAAGGCTTTAGTATAGGAGATTAAATGGTTTGCTAGATCAAGAGTCTCAGAATTTTTTAAAATTTCATCATAGTATGCTTTATACAGGGCGTAAGATGTCTGTTGATTATAGAGTTTCGTGAGCTTGTCAAGCTTTATTTTGACCTGTGGATTCTCCTGGATCAAAAACTGTTCATAGGCTTGTTTTATGGCGACGGCATTCGACTTTTTTAGGCCTTCACTTTCACCCATCCATTTTTTCCAATGATTAGCTATAGAGGCATATTTTGAAGCATATTTTATACGGGTCGTGTCACTGATACGCATTTTTTGATCCAGTGTTTTGAGTGCGATCTTACGAATATTGATTTTGGCAGGATTAATATATTGGATTAATTTCTCCACTGCTATAGCAGGAAGATATTCTGTTGTTTTCCCAGGAAATCCCATTAAAAAGGTAAAATCACCCTCTTTCAGATCTCTTACGGATATCGGAAGAAAATGTTTGGGCGTATAAGGAATATTATCTGGGGCATATTCAGCAGGTTTGTTATCGGGGCCTGCATAGATGCGGAATAGCGAAAAATCTCCGCTATGTCGAGGCCATACCCAGTTGTCGGTATCTGCTCCAAATTTTCCGATAGATTCAGGGGGAGCGCCTACTAAGCGAATGTCTTTGAAGGTTTCCGTAATAAAAGCATAGTATTTATTGCCTTCGTACATAGGTTTAATGATGAGATTTTGGTAAGGCTTCCCTTTGAAGTTAGCCTGCATAGATGCTATATTTTTTTCAATAATGGATTTCACATTTTGGGCAGGTATATGTTGGTCTCCTGATAAAATTTGTTTGGTGATATCTTGAATATCGATGATGAAATCTACTGCCAAGTCGGGATTGGGGAGTTCTTCATTCCTATTCTTTGCCCAAAATCCTTGTGTTAAAAGATCATTTTCGGGTGTGGAATGCGACTGTATTTGCCTGAATCCACAATGGTGATTGGTTAAGAGGAGCCCTTGGGGCGATATAATTTCAGCTGTGCAACCTTTATTAAAGTTTACCACTGCATCTTTAAGACTTGGTTTTTGTGAATTAAAAATATCTTTCCGAGAAATTTTCAATCCTAATTTTTTCATTTCTTTTTCATTTAGCTCATTGGGAAGCCACATTCCTCCCGTTTGTTGTGCAAAATGGTTTACAGAAATGAATAAGCCTATTATAGCACAAAATAAGTTCTTCTTCATAAGTAAGATTTTTTTCTAATTTACAAAGAAAATTTAGGAGCGGTATCTTTATTTTTAAGACTATAGTACTAAGATCGCTTTATCCCGTAATGCTTAAAAACCTCAGCAAAGGCTTTTAGGAGCAGCCTCCACCTATACATCATTTATTTTACGAATTAGAGAAAGTCATTTTTTGAATCCTCACCGCGTTTAAGATGGCCAATAAAGCGACCCCTACATCTGCAAATACGGCTTCCCACATATTAGCCATACCACCTGCTCCTAAAATCAGTACAAGAGCTTTTACGCCAAAGGCGAGTAGCATATTTTGGCGAACGATATGGCGGGTAGTTTTTCCTATTTTAATAGCGATAGGAATTTTTGAGGGTAGATCTTCTTGAATGACCACATCTGCCGTTTCAATAGTAGCGTCACTACCTAATGTACCCATCGCAATTCCTACATCGCTCAGTGCGATTACAGGGGCATCGTTTACACCATCACCAACAAATATAATGCTTTCGTTTGAGGAGGTCAGGTTTTTTATTTTTTCTACTTTTCCTTCGGGAAGCAGGTCTCCAAAAGCGTTTTCAATACCAACTTTCTGGGCGACCTCTTTTACGACCGCCGTTTTATCACCGCTGAGCATAGTGGTATGCAGATTCATTTTTTTTAGCGCGGATATGGCTTGAGCTGCGTCTGCCTTTATCTCATCTGATATACTCAGGTAGCCAGCGAATTTTCCTCCGTAGGCAAGGGCTATAAGTGTGGTGGAAAATCTAGTGTATTCTTCGGGATAGACGATATCGAGTTGATCTAGTAATCTAAAATTACCGGCTATAAAATCTTGGCCAGCAATATTGCATTTTAAGCCGTAACCTGGAATTTCCTCCATGTCTTTTATTACAATAGAGCGGTCAATAGGTCCTACATATTCGTGGATGGCGTTGGCAATAGGGTGAGAGGAATGACTTTCGAGTAGATTTAAATATTTTAGAATTTCTTCTGTATTAAAAATATTTTCAATTCTAGCTTCTTGTACTTTAAAAACACCTTGGGTAAGGGTTCCCGTTTTATCCATCACCACGTGCTGGGCTGTTGCTAGGCGATCTAAAAAATTACTGCCTTTTACTAATATTCCATTTTTACTTGCTGCGCCAATACCTCCGAAATATCCTAAAGGAATCGAAATTACCAAGGCACAGGGACAGGAAATCACCAGAAATATTAAAGAGCGGTATAACCAGTCTTTAAATTCATAATTTTGAACAAAGAAGTAGGGGAGCCAACATAGACCTGCTGCGAATACCACTACTAGGGGGGTGTATACCTTAGCAAATTTTCGAATAAAAAGCTCTGTAGGGGCTTTTTGAGAAGCTGCATTTTGCACCAGTTCTAGGATTTTGGAAAGTTTACTATCCTGGTATTCTTTTAAGATTAATACTTGGCTAAAGGATTGCAGATTGATCATTCCTGCAAAAACAACATCCCCTTTTCTCTTCGTTTGCGGCAGACTTTCGCCTGTTAAGGCAGCGGTGTTAAAAGACGCTTTTTCAGAGTATAAGGTGCCATCTAGCGACAGCTTTTCTCCTGGTTTTAATTGTATGATTTGTCCGATTTTGGCAGATTTAGCTTTTATGGTTTTAGGAATATTATTTTCCAAAATGCTAATTTCGTCGGGTCTTTGGTCCAATAATTCCCGAATGTTGCTTTTCGATTTTTGCACGGCCATATCCTGCAAAATTTCTCCTACCGAATAGAAAAGCATGACAGCTACGGCTTCGGGGTATTCTCCGATAGCAAAAGCCCCTATACTGGCAATGCTCATGAGAAAAAATTCTGAAAAAAGATCGTTGTAGCGAATGCTGGTAACAGCATCTTTTAATACTGGAAATCCTACCGGAATATAGGCTATAATATAGGTGATCAGTCTGACATTACCATGGAACCAAGGGGGGTGAATATAATGATCCAGAGTAAGTCCTGTAACCAGAATCACAAATGAGATAATAGCCCGTGAAAATAATTGTAGCTTTGTCTGCGGCAGGGGAGCGTGTTCATGATCATCCTTTTGGTGAGGCAAATTACTACAGCATTGGTGGAGAGTGCTCATTCTTCTCTAATTTTTGTTAAAGATAAAGAGAAAGAAAATGCAACACTATTGCAATTTAGGCTAGGAGAAAGAAGAAGAGTGAATCCCTTTTTACTAGCAAGCTATTTCTCTTACTCCGAAGGATGGCAAAGTTTGCATATCCCAGTAGCCAGAAATTTTAGTTCTTTTACTATATAGTCTCTTGATAGGTGGAGGTGCGGAATATCAATGTCCTCCAGACAAGTGGTCTGCTTACAGAGGTTACAGTAAAAATGTAAATGCGCGTCGTGGTGAACTTTTTCATTACATTTATCACTACAGCGTAGATATTGTGTGGTATGGTGTTCTTGAATGCCGTGGATAAGACCTTTTTTTTCAAAAGTTTTTAGCGTTCGATATAAGGTACTTCGATCAGAGGGGGCTAATTTTTCCTCCAGATCAGCAAGGGACATGGCTTTAGAGGTTTGTAAAAAAACATCTAATACCAGCATGCGCATAGGGGTGGCGGGTATCTGTTTATGCTGTAAAATATTTTCTATCCTCTCCGTGTCCATATCCACTCAGTATCACTGAATAAAAAAACTTAAATTTTATACGAATTTAAAAAAAATAAATTTTAAATTTTTGTTAAAATGGGGGTTAGTGAATTAATTAACAATTAGATTTTTATATATTAAAGTAAAAATAAAAATCAGTTATGGATTATCATCAAGAAAAATTACAGGAATATAAATTTGAAGACTATAGTTTAACTTTAAATTTTGAAACTTTTAAGGATGCCGAGCAATATGCCAAAGAGTATAAGGGAAAACTCATAGAGGTAGGATTTAAAGACGGTGCCGATAACCCTATGCCTGATGACTCTGCTCGTCTCATTCCTTCGCGAACCGTATTTAAAGTAGAACTCCCTTCTCAGTATGAGGTCATTTATTCCCATGACGAAAGGTTCCAGGAATTAGCCCATCTAATTTTAGAAGGCTTAAAGCAAATAAAAGGCGATATCGCTCCCGAAGATTGGATTGCGGATCAGAATATAGCGCCTGATGATAGGATTATCATACTCAAAGACGGAGAGATAAATACCGTGACGACACGTGAACGTATTAAGTTTTTAATGAGGGGAAAACTGTACGAAGTGGCAGTACAGCGTTTCAAATATTTATAAACGGATAAGCTTTAAAAGCTTATCCGTTTATAAGATCCAAAAATTGTTGCTCATCTAGAATAATGATGCTGCCAATAGCTTGGGCTTTTTTCAGCTTACTGCCGGCTTTTTCCCCTACCACTAAATAGTTGAGGTTCTTGGAGACAGCAGAAATATTTTTACCACCGTGTTGATCTACCATTTCTTCTGCCTGCTCTCTCGTGAAGAGGGATAATTTACCGGTAAACAAAAAGGTTTTCCCATCCAAAACATAGCTAATACTCCCTTGGGCATTCTCCTGTTTTTCCAATTGTACACCATAAGATTTTAATCTTTCTATCATCATCAGATTTTCTGAATTTTTAAAGAATTCTGTGATGCTAACGGCAATTTTAATCCCGATATCTTCTACCTGGCACAGCTCTTCTATGGAAGTACTTTTAAGCCTTTCGATATTTGGGAAATTTTTCACCAATTTCTTTGCTACCGTTTCACCTACATGCTTAATACCGATTCCATACAGCACTTTTTCAAATGGGCTGTATTTTGATTTTTCAATTCCCTCTAGAATATTCTGTACGGATTTTTCTGCCATTCGTTCCAGTGGAAGTAGTTGCTCCTTGGTTAAAGTATACAGATCTGCTGGGTTTTCAATAAGCTTTTCGCGATAGAGCTGTTCTATGGTTTCACCCCCAAGATGATCAATATTTAAAGCTTTACGCGAAACGTAGTGGATCATTCTACCAACTACCTGAGGGGGGCAGTGCAGCTCATTGGGGCAGAAATGAATGGCTTGATCTTCTGTTTTAAGAAGAGGCGTTCCACACTCAGGACAATTTTGAATGTAGGTGATAGGATTGGTTTCTGATGTTCTTTTTTGCCGATTAACGCCCACAATTTTAGGAATAATTTCGCCACCTTTTTCCACGTATACCCAATCGTTCTCATGAAGGTCTAGTTTCTTAATAATATCCTCGTTGTGTAAGGAGGCTCTTTTTACAGTAGTCCCAGCCAGTAAAATGGGTTGTAAATTTGCTACCGGTGTAATGGCTCCTGTTCTGCCTACCTGATAAGATACACCTTTAAGCAGCGTTTCCACTTTTTCGGCTTTGAATTTATAGGCCATGGCCCAGCGGGGGGATTTGGCGGTGTAGCCCAATTGGCGTTGGTGACGCAAAGCGTTTACTTTAACCACAATACCATCTATCTCGAAAGGAAGGAGGTGTCTTTCCTTTTCCCAATGGGTGATGAAATTTTTAACCTCTTCCAGCGTTTTGCACAGTCGGGCCTGATCTTCAGAAACTCGGAATCCCCAATTCTTAGCTTTAGATAAAAGTTCCCAATGAGTTTCGGCCGGAAAATAATCTCCGATATACTGATATAATACTGCTGAGAGTCCTCTTTTTCGGACTTCTCGAGAATCTTGCATTTTTAGGCTTCCACTGGCTGTGTTTCGCGGGTTCATAAAGGGGTCAAGACCTTCTTCTACTCGCGAGGCATTTATTTTGTCGAACCGTTTTCGGGTAAGGTAGATTTCGCCACGTATAAAGAATCGTTCGGGATAATCCCCATTGAGTTGGAGGGGGATGTCGGAGATAGTTCTAATATTGTGGGTAATTTCATCGCCTTGGAATCCATCCCCTCGGGTAACAGCTTGTACTAGTTTGCCATTTTCGTAGAGAATGGAAATGGAAGCGCCATCGTATTTAAGTTCCGCAACAAACTCTACCGGTTCGTCAATGGTTTTGATGATTCGCTTTTCCCAATCTTCTAGATCATTAAAATCATAGGAGTTGTCTAGAGAGTACATCCTGAATTGATGTTGAATGGTAGGAAAATTTTTGGTAATGCCTCCTCCTACCCTTAGGCTAGGAGAGTTAGGATCATGAAATTCTGGATATTGGTTTTCTAAATCCTGAAGCTCTTTGAGTTTATAATCAAACTCAAAGTCTGATATCGTGGGTTGATCCAAAATATAATAATGATAGTTATGCTGGTGTAGTTCGGTTCTTAAGCTTTCTATCTTTTGTTGGATATTGTGAGGCATGTGGGTTAATATTTTTGCAAAAATAAACAATCTACCTTTAATCGATAGGCGAGATTTAGTAACTATAAATAGTGATGCATTTAGCCTATATGGCTGTATAAATTTAGTGTGGTGATTATTTTTATATTTCTTCATTTAACAGGCTAAAAATAAGTTTATGTTTCGTGATAAAAGATCAAAAAAATCTCAGATTGAGAACCAAAATTGGGTTAGTTATCCTAGTTGAAAGTTTGAAACTTCATTGAGGAGTTCTGTAATATCGGATTCTGAATTATCTTTGCAGCCATGAAAAAGATGTTGTTTTTATTGGGGTTTCCAAGTATGCTTGTCGCTCAGACTCTAGGTACAGTGGTTAGAGTAAAGGATGGCGACACAGTAGTGGTATTGTTGAGGGGAAAGACCCAAAAAACTTTGAGATTAGCGGAAGTGGATTGTCCAGAAAAAGGACAAGCTTTTGGAAAAAATGCTAAAAATTTCACGGCTTCTCAGGTTTTTGGAAAAGAAGTTACTTATGTACAAACCGAAAAGGATCGCTATGGCCGTATCGTGGCAAAGATTTATTATGATCAAGGCAAATATCTTTCCGCAGAACTCATTAGAGCAGGGCTGGGTTGGTGGTATTCCGCTTATTCCACAGATTTATCTTTGGCAGCACTTCAGTGGCGGGCAAAAAAACAAAAGTTGGGTCTCTGGCAAGATACGAACGCCCTAGCTCCTTGGGAATATAGAAAGCAAAAAAGAAATTCTTCAATAAAAAAAAGTGATTAAAGCATACCCTTATCCAGCGGTATGATTAAATATCTTTATTTTTGTATAAACAATAAATAATAGCAATGAATATAAAAGGAAAGAACGCCATTGTTACCGGTGGTGGCAGAGGACTCGGTAAAGCGGTAGCTTTAGCATTGGCACATGAAGGAGTGAATGTAGGCATTACCGGTAGGAATGAAGAAAATTTAAGGAATACCGTAGCCGAACTTCAGCAACTAGGTGTTAAGTCGGCTTATGCGGTGTTTAGCGTAGATCAGGAAGCAGCAGTACAGAAAGGAATTGCTGAGTTGGTATCTCAGCTAGGGGGTGTAGAAATACTGATCAATAATGCGGGAATCGGAAATATGGGGAGTTTGGAGGAGATGTCTTCTGATGTTTGGGAGCAGGTGATAAAAACCAATCTTTTTGGTGTATACTATGCTGCAAAAGCTGTTTATCCTTACATGAAGGAGAAGGGAGAGGGGGATATTGTAAATGTAGCTTCTACAGCTGGATTAAAAGGAGGCGGGAATATGTCGGCCTATGCAGCTTCTAAGGCCGCTGTGATTTCGCTTTCGCAGTCTATGATGGCAGAATGGAGAAAACATAATATTCGGGTAATCACCCTTACGCCGAGTACCATTGCTTCGGACATGAGTATTACCGCAGGCCTAACAGATGGTAATCCGGAGCGGGTATTACAGCCAGAAGATTTTGCAGAATGGGTAAGGGATATCTTGAAAATGAACCGCCGTGCATTGATTGCCAATGGATCTATTTTCTCTTCGAATCCATAAATTTAGAATGAAAAAAGCTACCGATATGGTAGCTTTTTTTGTGATCATTATAGTAAATTTGCTTTTTTAAAGGCTTGTTCCAATCCGTCTAGCTTTTTCCCCCCTGCTGTAGCAAAGGTTGGAGCACCTCCGCCCCCGCCTTGAATTTCTTTGGCGAGCTCTTTAATGAGTACCCCTGCCTGATAGATGTGGGTAAGATCATCCGAAATACCGATGCTAATCATAGGCTTATTTCCGGCATCGGAAAAAATAATGGTAAGCGAGCTAGGAATTTCTTTTTTTAGCTGAAATATAATATCCTTGATGGATGCCGCATCCATTGATGTTTTTTTGACCAATAGTTTTCGATCGCCTTTATCCACATACTCCTCTTTCCATTTTAGGGTTTCTTGTTTTGCTTTTTCAGCTTTTAAACGCTCAATTTCAGTCTTTAACAGCTGATTTTCTTCCGTTAGTTTTTGTATGGATTTCAGAATCTCTTTGGATTTTAGAAATTTTGCAATTTCTTGATAATTTTTTTCAAGGTCTTTAAAATAAGCATTTGCTTTTGTTCCCGTAATCGCTTCAATTCTACGGATACCCGCGGCGGCCGAAGTTTCAGATTCTATTTTAAACCATCCTATTTCACCCGTACTCTTTACGTGGGTACCCCCGCAGAGCTCTCGGGACGATTCTATTTCTATCATACGAACCGTATCTCCGTATTTTTCACCAAATAAGGCCATAGCGCCTTTATCGATAGCTTCCTGAATAGGAATGCTTCGGTATTCGTGTAGGGTGATGTTTTTTCTTATTTTGTCATTGACTTGCTGTTCTACGGTTGTAAGTTCTTCTTCTGTCATTTTGCTGAAATGAGAAAAGTCAAAGCGCAGATAATCCGGCCCCACAAAAGAGCCTTTTTGCTCCACATGTGTGCCCAATACATTTCTTAAGGCTTCGTGCAGCAGGTGGGTAGCAGAGTGGTTGTTCTGGATATCTTGTCTTCTGCTGAGGTCTATTTTGGCGGTAAAGCGAGCCGTTATATCCTCAGGAAGAACGTCAATAAGGGAGAGGTTAAGATTGTTTTCCTTTTTGGTGTCCAGAATTTCAATACGCTCGGTAGCATTTTCTAAAAAACCGGTATCGCCTACTTGGCCGCCCCCCTCTGCATAAAAAGGTGTTTCGTCTAGGGCAATCTGATAAAAAACACCGTCTTTATTTTCTATTTTCCGGTAGCGGGTGATTTTCACGGGATGCTCGGTGAGATCATAGCCGACGAAAGTTTCCGTTTTTTCTTGTAGCATTACCCAATCGTAAGTTTTGGAGGTAGAAGATTTCCTGGAGCGTTGCTTTTGTTTCGCCATTTCTTCTTCGAATCCTGCTTCATCTATGCTGAGTCCTTTTTCCTCAGCGATAATGCGGGATAGGTCTGCTGGGAATCCATAAGTATCATATAATTCGAATACCTGCTCTCCAGGAAGTTTTTTTTCGTTATGCTTAAGGGCGTTTTTAATAATGCTATCCAATCTTATCAATCCCAGTTCAATGGTTTTTAAGAAGGCATTTTCCTCTTCTCTGATGACTTCGGTAACCAGTTTTTCTTGTTTTATAATTTCCGGAAAGAAGCTTCCCATCTGATCTTTAAGAATAGCAATCAGTTGATAAAGAAAGGCCTCTTTCATGCCCAGAAATCGATAAGAATAGGAGATGGCACGCCTTAGGATTCTGCGGATTACATAACCTGCGCCTCCGTTTGAGGGAAGTTGGCCATCGGCAATGGCAAAGGCTACGGCACGGATGTGGTCTACCACTACCCGGATGGCGATATCTTTTTCATTTTCCAGAATGGCGGTATATTTTTCACCCGAGATTTGTTCTACTTTAGCAATAAGGGGCGAAAATACATCGGTATCGTAATTGGATGTCTTTCCCTGTAGCGTCATGCAGAGCCGTTCGAAGCCCATACCGGTATCCACGTTTTGTTTTGGAAGTTTTTCTAAAGATTTGTCGGCTTTTCTCAAAAACTCCATAAATACAAGGTTCCAGATTTCTACCACCTGAGGATGATCCTGGTTCACCAGCTCTCTTCCGGGAATTTTGGCTTTTTCTTCGGCGTTTCGGATGTCTATATGAATTTCTGAGCAGGGACCACAAGGTCCCGTCTCTCCCATTTCCCAAAAGTTATCTTTTTTGTTTCCGTTGATAATTCGGGATTCATCAATATGCTCTTTCCAGAAGTTGTAAGCTTCCTGATCTCTTTCTAAGTTTTCGGAAGCATCTCCTTCGAAAATGGTTACATATAAATCGTCTTTGGAAATTTGATAGACTTCGGTAAGAAGTTCCCAAGCCCATGCAATGGCTTCTTGCTTAAAATAATCGCCGAAAGACCAGTTGCCCAGCATTTCGAACATGGTGTGGTGGTAAGTATCGCGGCCTACATCGTCCAAATCGTTATGCTTACCGGAAACGCGAAGACATTTTTGGGTGTCTGCAATTCTAAGGCAGGAAGGTTCTTTGTAGCCTAAAAAGAAATCTTTGAACTGTGTCATTCCCGAATTGGAGAACATTAGGGTCGGATCGTCCTGCAACACGATGGGTGCGGATGGAACGATCTGGTGTCCTTTTTCTTGGAAAAAATCTAAGAATTTTTGGCGTATCTCTTTTGAAGTCATAGTAAAATTTGATGTGCAAAAATAATGATTTTTGAAGATAAAATAACCGAATGCATGTCATATAAACGGAAATAGGCTGTAAATCCCGTTTTTATTTTTATGAAATAGGGGAATCCTGAGATATTAAAACCCATATAAAAATATTTTGGTTGAGAGCGATTAAGGTTATTTAAACTTACCCAGCCCAAAATCATAATAAATACCTTTTAGTCGTAGAACCATAGAACACACACGTTTGTCAATTTTATAGGTTCTTTGTGAAGATCGGCTGTGATGATTATTTTTTTATTAGAGTTTTATTCTATAGGAAATCAATCATTGATTAGGGGTGGATGTTGGAAAAAATGTATTATTGTATATGCAAAAAAATATACGCTTTTACTCTTTATTCTTATATTTTATCGCTCACCATATATGCTTTTCACAGAGTATAAAAGGTTTTCGCATTCAGGATTCTTTGCAGGATAAAAGTTTTGCACAATTAGAGAAGGCCTATAATAAGGTAAAAAACAAGGATCAAGAAAAAGCTGTAGTTTATGCGAATACGATTCTGACGAAAGCCAAAGAAGAGAGAAATACGGCAAAACTATTTGATGGATATTTTCTGCTTTTTGATAGGTCGGGCAAGGATATAAAGTATACGGATAGTATTAGGTATAAGCTTAAAGGCATTAAAAATCTTGATGATTTATATTACGGTTATTTCATAAATGGGCGTATGTATTATACTCGTAGTCTCTATAAAGAAGCCTTGTCTTCTTATTTGTTGGCTTTAGAATATGCTCAAAAAAATAAAAATGAAAAACAGATAGTATTCAGTAAAAAAGCAATAGGAGCTATAAAATATGCTATCGAGGATTATGAAGGAGCCCTTGTAATCTTTAGGCAAAACTATCAATATATCAAGCGTAGATAAAGAGAAGATCCTGATAATTATTTATCTGTTTTACTCGGTTTGTCCTTTACCTATAATGTCACTAAAAAATATGATTCCGCCTATATCTACGGAAATCTCGGAAAGTCAAAAAGCCTTTTATATGAGAGATCTAATTATTACAGACTGTTTGATTTATCTAATCATATTGCAGAATATTATCTAAAAAGATACAGACAATCCATTAGGGGATTTAAAAGTAATATTGATTTTTTTAAGAAATATGATATTGGAAATCTACAGGTGAGCTATATGTATTTGTGTATGAACTATCGGAAATTGAACGATAAGGATCATTACCTCTATTATTTTAATAAGATGGATTCGGTACAAAAAATCTCAAATTATGTTAGGCTAGATATGATAGGATTGTACGAAAGATATTTAGATTATGAACTTGTTTAAACTTATAGTTTTCTGAGGAATAAAATAACAAAAGCCATATAATGCAAAGAATTCCAAGTTATTACAGAAGTTTCAAATCGTATTAATAATGCTTTGAAAGTATCCATCCAAGCATTTGCTTTCTCTATTTTGAACCTTCGTTTATATAATTCTTCATCAAAATAATAATAATTCTTGGCTGTTTTATTATTTCTGAGATGGGTTTTAATATTGGCGATTATTTTTTCTTTTTCTAACATTTGTCTTAAATTCTCACTGTCAAATCCTGCATCAGCATTGAGAAACAATCCTTTATGATCTATTTCTGCTTCGCTTAGAAGTGACAGA
>NZ_JAAABJ010000590.1 GCF_009904105.1 Elizabethkingia argenteiflava
ATTTAAAAAATTCATTTTACTTTCAATTGTTATCAGTATCTCTAATATTTTTTCATAATTTGCGGTAAAGTTGTTCATATTTAATCGTTTGTTAGACTATTAAATTTAGGTATTTAGCTAATAATGAACAGCTCCCTTTTTTTTATCCTAAATGAACCACGGGTTAATTCTATATAATTGTATTTTAATGTATAAGCGCATAACAATACATCTGGCAATGGCCCTTTACACCCCCTAAAAAAGCTTATGTTTTTTTGGTACCACTGGCTACTCTTAGCCTATTAATATAAAAACATCGTTAAGGCAGAAGCTTGCAAGTACTCGCATTATTCATTTATCCTATCAGTTAATTTAAGCTAGTTTAATGATCAATAAAAAGAGGATTACTCATGACCGGGTTAAACCTTGGAAATTACAGTCAGAAATTTTTTGGTTATATTAGGTTCTTGTTAAAAACTTTGGGATTTAACAAAATAGCTACTAAATATACACACGAATCATACTGGGGTAGATGAGCCTACACTCATATATTTTTAGGTAAAGTGTCCATGCTATTTTATTCTATTGATGTGATTTCATTAACAATACCTTCCCCCTTAATTCACCCTTAAATATAATACGTATTTCCCTTAGATTTAGAAGTGAATAGATAAGCGCCCCTAAATAAAATATTGGTTTTATTTATTTTTTGTAGATTTGAGTAATTGCAGTTCGTTGTATCTTCATTCAGAGTATATTAACTCTCCATTGAAGCTTTAGACCCGGTCTGTATTATCTAATTTTAAATTGACTTATGATGAAATTTAGCAGAAAAACAATGGTGCTTTTTTTTGTAGGAATATTATTGGCCTCCTGTAAAAATGATGCAAAGACCTCAAAAGTTGAAGAC
>NZ_JAAABJ010000591.1 GCF_009904105.1 Elizabethkingia argenteiflava
AAATACCCAACTGATCTAACTGAAAACCAATGGCAATATATAAAGAAAACGCTGAATCTGAAAGATAGAAAGCGAAAACATCCTTTGATCCTGATTTGGAATGCGTTAATGTACCTGATAAAAACAGGCTGTCAATGGCGTATGCTGCCAAAGAACTTTCCGAAATGGCAATTGGTTTATTATTACTATATCCGTTGGGTAGAAGCAGGTTACTTCGACTTAATTTTGGAAAAACTACGCA
>NZ_JAAABJ010000592.1 GCF_009904105.1 Elizabethkingia argenteiflava
GAAAGTTGAGATTCAGTAAGGACGACACCATCTTGAGCAGATTTGGCTTCTAGGGCTTTTAATCTTAGTTTAAACCTATGTAGATCGTGTCTTAACCAAATACTGCTGACTCCACCTGGTGATACAAAGAAACCTTGCTTTTTAAGTTCATTACTTACTCTAAGCTGCCCCAAAGTAGGGTTCTCAATGGCTATATCAACAAC
>NZ_JAAABJ010000593.1 GCF_009904105.1 Elizabethkingia argenteiflava
AAAAAAGTTTTGCTAATTCGAAAAAAGTTTTTATCTTTGCACTCGCAAAACAGGAACAACGACAGAGAGTTTTTGTTGGAAGCGAAAAGAGTATAAGATCATTGAAATAAAGAAATAACAACCAAGTAAGGAAAAACCAAAGCGTCAATTTTAAATTGAGTTGAGTTTAAGGGAAACAAACATACAATGGAGAGTTTGATCCTGGCTCAGGATGAACGCTAGCGGGAGGCCTAACACATGCAAGCCGAGCGGTATAGATTCTTCGGGATCTAGAGAGCGGCGAACGGGTGCGGAACACGTGTGCAACCTGCCCTTATCAGGGGGATAGCCTTTCGAAAGGAAGATTAACACCCCATAATATATATTAAGGCATCTTGATATATTGAAAACTACGGTGGATAAGGATGGGCACGCGCAAGATTAGCTAGTTGGAGAGGTAACGGCTCACCAAGGCGATGATCTTTAGGGGGCCTGAGAGGGTGATCCCCCACACTGGTACTGAGACACGGACCAGACTCCTACGGGAGGCAGCAGTGAGGAATATTGGACAATGGGTGCAAGCCTGATCCAGCCATCCCGCGTGCAGGATGACGGCCCTATGGGTTGTAAACTGCTTTTATCTAGGAATAAACCTACTTACGTGTAAGTAGTTGAAGGTACTAGAAGAATAAGCACCGGCTAACTCCGTGCCAGCAGCCGCGGTAATACGGAGGGTGCAAGCGTTATCCGGATTTATTGGGTTTAAAGGGTCCGTAGGCGGATTTGTAAGTCAGTGGTGAAATCCGACAGCTTAACTGTCGAACTGCCATTGATACTGCAAGTCTTGAGTAAGATTGAAGTGGCTGGAATGAGTAGTGTAGCGGTGAAATGCATAGATATTACTCAGAACACCGATTGCGAAGGCATGTCACTAAGTCTTAACTGACGCTGAGGGACGAAAGCGTGGGGAGCGAACAGGATTAGATACCCTGGTAGTCCACGCCGTAAACGATGATTACTCGTTTTTGGGTTTTAGGATTCAGAGACTAAGCGAAAGTGATAAGTAATCCACCTGGGGAGTACGTTCGCAAGAATGAAACTCAAAGGAATTGACGGGGGCCCGCACAAGCGGTGGAGCATGTGGTTTAATTCGATGATACGCGAGGAACCTTACCAAGACTTAAATGGGAAATGACAGCTTTAGAGATAGAGTTTTCTTCGGACATTTTTCAAGGTGCTGCATGGTTGTCGTCAGCTCGTGCCGTGAGGTGTTAGGTTAAGTCCTGCAACGAGCGCAACCCCTGTCACTAGTTGCTAACATTTAGTTGAGGACTCTAGTGAGACTGCCTACGCAAGTAGAGAGGAAGGTGGGGATGACGTCAAATCATCACGGCCCTTACGTCTTGGGCCACACACGTGCTACAATGGCCGGTACAGAGGGCAGCTACCAGGTGACTGGATGCAAATCTCGAAAGCCGGTCTCAGTTCGGATTGGAGTCTGCAACTCGACTCTATGAAGCTGGAATCGCTAGTAATCGCGCATCAGCCATGGCGCGGTGAATACGTTCCCGGGCCTTGTACACACCGCCCGTCAAGCCATGGAAGCTGGGGGTACCTGAAGTCGGTGACCGTAAAAGGAGCTGCCTAGGGTAAAACTAGTAACTAGGGCTAAGTCGTAACAAGGTAGCCGTACCGGAAGGTGCGGCTGGAACATCTCATTTTAGAGCGTCTACAAGACGAAAAACAAAACAGTCACTTAGTAGTGACAACACTTAAACGAAGCAAAGCTTTGGTTTTTATTTGGTTGTGATTTCAAAAAAAAAATATACCCCTTAAATTAGTACAGGGAAGAGATTAATACAGTCTCGTAGCTCAGCTGGTTAGAGCGCTACACTGATAATGTAGAGGTCGGCAGTTCGAGCCTGCCCGAGACTACTAATTTAGAGAGGGGAATTAGCTCAGCTGGCTAGAGCGCCTGCCTTGCACGCAGGAGGTCAAGGGTTCGACTCCCTTATTCTCCACCACTGTGAGATATATTATAAATATACGAATAGAGCCAAATACAATATTCGGATAATATAGCTCAGAGAGCAAAAAAGATCATTGACATTAACGGTAAAGACATCACAAAGAGATAACCGAGCACTCCTAGAGTGCGGAGTAAAAATTAGAAAAGAAATCGTTAAGGGCGTATGGCGGATGCCTAGGCTTTCAGAGGCGAAGAAGGACGTGGTAAGCTGCGAAAAGCTACGGGGATTGGCACACACGAATTGATCCGTAGATGTCCGAATGGGGCAACCCGGCATGTTGAAGACATGTCACCTCGCAAGAGGAGCAAACCCGGAGAACTGAAACATCTAAGTACCCGGAGGAAAAGAAATCGAAGAGATTCCGTAAGTAGTGGCGAGCGAAAGCGGATTAGCCCAAAAGTTTATATATTTTTAGAGGAAAGTACTGGAAAGTACTGCCGTAGAGGGTGATAGCCCCGTACTTGAAAGGGATATATAGATGATAAAAGAGTAGGGCGGGACACGTGAAATCCTGTCTGAACATGGGGGGACCATCCTCCAAGGCTAAATACTCCTGAAAGACCGATAGTGAACAAGTACTGTGAAGGAAAGGTGAAAAGCACTTCGAATAGAAGGGTGAAACAGAACCTGAAACCGTACGCCTACAAGCGGTCGGAGCAGAGATAATCTGTGACGGCGTGCCTTTTGCATAATGAGCCTACGAGTTAATTTTACTAGCGAGGTTAAGGACTTAAGGTCCGGAGCCGTAGCGAAAGCGAGTCTGAATAGGGCGCTGAGTTAGTGGGATTAGACGCGAAACCTTGTGATCTACCCATGGGCAGGTTGAAGCTTTGGTAACACAAAGTGGAGGACCGAACCGGTTGACGTTGAAAAGTCTTCGGATGACCTGTGGGTAGGGGTGAAAGGCCAATCAAACTGGGAGATAGCTCGTACTCCCCGAAATGCATTTAGGTGCAGCGTCGATTTAGTTTATTAGAGGTAGAGCTACTGATTGGATGCGGGGGTTTCATCGCCTACCAATTCCTGACAAACTCCGAATGCTAATAAATGATGGTCGGCAGTGAGGGCATGGGTGCTAAGGTCCATGTCCGAGAGGGAAAGAACCCGGACCACCAGCTAAGGTCCCGAAATATATGCTAAGTTGAAAGAACGCGGTTGGACTGCACAGACAGCTAGGATGTTGGCTTGGAAGCAGCCATTCATTTAAAGAGTGCGTAACAGCTCACTAGTCGAGCGGTCCGGCATGGATAATAATCGGGCATAAGCATATTACCGAAGCTATGGCAGTATATATACTGGGTAGGGGAGCATTCTATTTGCGCCGAAGCAGGATCGTGAGGTCTTGTGGAGCGGATAGAAAAGAAAATGTAGGCATAAGTAACGATAAAGGGGGCGAGAAACCCCCTCACCGAAAGACTAAGGTTTCCTCAGCCATGCTAATCAGCTGAGGGTTAGTCGGGTCCTAACGCGAAGCCGAGAGGCGTAGTGGATGGACAACGGGTTAATATTCCCGTACCGGTATATTAATAAAAGTGACGGAGTTGGGAACTAGGTGCGTACTGACGGAATAGTACGTTGAAGTAACTGTGAGGTTACGATAGTACAGCAAATCTACGGAAGCGCTGATAATCCTGGGGACCCGCTTCCAAGAAAAGCGAAATATACCGCCCGTACCAAAACCGACACAGGTAGTCGAGGAGAGAATCCTAAGGTGCTCGAGTGAGTCGTGGCTAAGGAACTAGGCAAAATAGTCTCGTAACTTCGGAAGAAGAGACGCCTCCCTCCGGGGAGGCCGCAGTGAAGAGGCCCAGGCGACTGTTTATCAAAAACACAGGACTCTGCAAAATCGAAAGATGCAGTATAGGGTCTGACACCTGCCCGGTGCTGGAAGGTTAAGGAAGGTGCTTAGAATTCGTTCGAAGGCATTGACTGAAGCCCCAGTAAACGGCGGCCGTAACTATAACGGTCCTAAGGTAGCGAAATTCCTTGTCGGGTAAGTTCCGACCTGCACGAATGGTGTAACGATCTGGGCACTGTCTCAGCCACGAGCTCGGTGAAATTGTAGTATCGGTGAAGATGCCGATTACCCGCAATGGGACGAAAAGACCCTGTGAACCTTTACTATAACTTCGTATTGACTTCGAGTAAATAATGTGTAGGATAGGTGGGAGGCTATGAATCTGTCACGCTAGTGATAGAGGAGCCGCTGTTGAAATACCACCCTTTATTTACTTGGAGCCTAACTTCTTACAGAAGGACATTGCGTGGTGGGTAGTTTGACTGGGGTGGTCGCCTCCAAAAGAGTAACGGAGGCTTTCAAAGGTACCCTCAGCACGCTTGGTAACCGTGCGTAGAGTGTAATGGCATAAGGGTGCTTGACTGTGAGACCTACAAGTCGATCAGGTGCGAAAGCAGGACATAGTGATCCGGTGGTTCCGTATGGAAGGGCCATCGCTCATAGGATAAAAGGTACTCCGGGGATAACAGGCTAGTCTCCCCCAAGAGCTCACATCGACGGGGAGGTTCGGCACCTCGATGTCGGCTCGTCACATCCTGGGGCTGGAGAAGGTCCCAAGGGTTGGGCTGTTCGCCCATTAAAGTGGCACGCGAGCTGGGTTCAGAACGTCGTGAGACAGTTCGGTCTCTATCTATTGCGGGCGTTAGATGTTTGAGAGGGCTTGATTCTAGTACGAGAGGACCGAATTGAACAAACCTCTGGTGTATCAGTTGTACCGCCAGGTGCACCGCTGAGTAGCTAAGTTTGGAAGAGATAAGCACTGAAAGCATATAAGTGCGAAACTCGCCTCAAGATGAGACATCTTTTAAGGGTCGTTGAAGATTACGACGTTGATAGGCTACAGGTGTAAAGGCAGTAATGTCATAGCCGAGTAGTACTAATTACCCGTAGATTTATAGTCTAATAAAGATATTCGTATCGCTTAGTAACTTTAAGGAGTGCTTACAAGGTTATGCCTTTGTGATGTATATTACCGATTATATGGCTTAATTGTTTATGACGTATAATGATTATATCGTTCATATATGATAAGTCTTATATATACCAGACTTTAGGGTGGTTATAGCGGTGGGGCTCACCTGTTCCCATTCCGAACACAGAAGTTAAGCCCACCAGCGCCGATGGTACTGCGCAAGCGGGAGAGTAGGTCGCCGCCAGTTTTTATTTTTAAGAAACCTTTGCATA
>NZ_JAAABJ010000594.1 GCF_009904105.1 Elizabethkingia argenteiflava
ATAACTATAAAACAGATTAAGTATTATGACAACACAACAAAAAATCATCAAAAACAAGTAAGTCGTACTTGAATTAGCACAACATTTAGGAAATTTATCCAAAGCCTGTAAAGTAATGGGCTATTCCCGAGACCGATTTTATCGATTCTAAGAACTGTATGATCAAGGAGTTGAATTAGCATTACATGATATCTCCAGAAGAATGCCAGTATTAAAGAATAGTGTAGATGAAGTTATTGAATATGCTGTTGTTGATATAGCCATTGAGAACCCTACTTTGGGGCAGCTTAGAGTAAGTAATGAACTTAAAAAGCAAGGTTTCATTGTATCACCAGGTGGAGTCATCAGTATTTGGTTAAGACACGATCTACATAGATTTAAACTAAGATTAAAAG
>NZ_JAAABJ010000595.1 GCF_009904105.1 Elizabethkingia argenteiflava
AAAACGATATGTAAATACAAGGACAATTAATCTCTAGTTCTGGATAGAGATTGCATAATCCACTAGTCAGGTTTCGATTTACGGCTGAAAAATTATTTAGTCTTGATCATTTTGTGTTTTAAATTTTTAATATACATCATTTTGTTTTTTAAGTATCTGTTAAGTTATTTATATCCTAAGCAGGTAGAAAAAGAATTAACTAAATAAAAGTACAAAAATATATTTAAATGATGCATAAAAATGTATAATTTTTATTAAAAGTGGAATAATCCAGTAGTTTATACCCTTTGTGTGCTTTTGGAAAACAGTTTGTTGGGTGGGTAACACCAAGCGGTATATTTCTTATTAGATCGAATAAGAACGCATAAGATGGGTAATAAAAAAAGAGGAGATATTAGCAGGAATAAGATTGAATATCGGAAATGCTGAAAGGGAGATTCATAAAAAAAGGAAGATTTTAATATCCTCCTTTTTTATTCTATTGGCGTTTTAAAAAAGCATCCCAGCCCTGAGCTGTAAGCTTGATTAATTCATGGGAGCCTCTTGCTACCATATAGTTCCCTTGTTGGGCTTCTACGGCGTGCCCAATAACAGTGAAATCTGGGTGGTTTTTAATTTTTTCATAATCATTTGGGCATATTGTGAATAGCAATTCATAGTCTTCGCCTCCGTTTAGCGCAGCAATAACCGGATTAAAATTAAGCTCTTCGGCGGTGCTTATCGTTTGGTTATCTAGGGGTATTTTTTCTTCATATAAGTGAAAGCCTACCTTAGATTGATCGGCAAGATGTAGGATTTCTGATGCCAATCCATCTGAAATATCGATCATCGACGTAGGTGAAATTCCTAATTCCTCTAGTGTGTTACGGATATCAGTACGCGCTTCTGGTTTCAACTGTCTTTGAAGAATATAATCATAACCTTCCATTTCTGGTTGCATATGAGGGTTGGCAAGATAAACCGAGTGTTCTCTTTCCAATATTTGTAACCCCATATAGGCACCCCCTAGATCTCCAGTTACGACTAATAGATCATTAGGTTGAGCAGTAGAACGTTTAATAATTTTTTCTTCATCTTGTAGGCCTATGGCACTGATGCTAATTACCAAGCCGGCTTGCGAACTGGTGGTATCTCCGCCAATAAGATCTACTTTGTAATGTTGGCAGGCAAGAGCAATGCCTGCATACAACTCTTCAAAAGCTTCTACAGGAAAGCGATTAGAAGCGGCTAATCCAACTAAAATTTGTGTAGGAACCGCGTTCATAGCAGCTAAGTCGCTTAGGTTGGAGACAACAGCTTTATAACCTAAATGTTTTAAGGGAACATACCCCAGGTTAAAGTGTACATTTTCGGCTAAAATATCAGTAGTCACCACCACTCGTTTTTCTCCTGGATGAATAATGGCAGCATCATCGCCCACACCCAAAGAGGAGGAAGGCTGTTCCAGAGCGAACTTTTCTGTGAGATGCTTAATCAGTCCAAATTCACCGAGAGTGGATACTGGGGTTAAGGGTGTCTTTTTATCTTCGAGCATACATTTACTTAAACAGGTTGGGATCTACATTTTCAGGAAGTGGAGAAATTTTTTTTAAATCTTCTCGCTTTATAATTTCGATATTATCCGTTTTATATTTTTGGAAACAAACCAATAGATCATCAGGAGGAGTGGTTAGCTTTCGTACTATAGTATCAATCCATACTCCGACCACTTTGGCAGTAGCACAATGAGTGCCGTCGGGTAAATAAAATTTATGGGTAAAGGAATAGATAGAGCCATCTTCAGACATGCCCGAAACTTCTAAACCCACATATACAGTTTGATCTGCCATAATTTCTTTAAAGAAAGAATACTCTTCCCTTAAAACTACAGGGCCTACTCCCCAGTGTATAAGTTGGGAAATGCCTATACCATGGGCCTTCATAAAAGCCATGCGGGTTTGCGCACAAAACATAACATAGGAGGAATTGGCTAAATGGCGGTTGGCGTCGATATCCGACCATCTTACTTCAAATTTGTGATAATATGCAGACATACTCATAAACATAAAAAGGCTATACTTTTATAGTGTACTGATAGTGCAGCTATAGCCAGCCTCAAAATTAAGGATAAATGATGGTTTATAAAAATTGTAATTTTGTGGCTTGCCTTGTATTAAGATGAATAGTTTAAAAAAGAAAAAACTTGTAATTGTAGGGGGAGGAGCGGCAGGCTTCTTTACTGCAGCCAATGTAGATGGAGATCAATATGATATTTGTATTCTGGAGCAATCTGGGGATGTTTTGCAGAAAGTGAAAATATCTGGTGGGGGAAGGTGTAATGTTAGTCATGCTTGTTTTGATCCTCGCGAACTCATATCTTTTTATCCGAGAGGAAATAAAGAATTACTGAGTGTTTTTACCAAATTTCAACCCAGCGATACTATGGAATGGTTTCAACAGCGTGGAGTAGCCTTAAAGATAGAAGAAGATAATCGTATTTTTCCCCATACAGATTCTTCTGCCAGTATTATTAATGCCTTAATGGAGGCCGCTCTTCAGAATGGGGCAAAAATTTTAACGAATAAAGTCGTCAAAAAAATAGAAAAGAGAGATAAAAATTGGATTATCAAAACAGCTTCAGAAGAATTTATAGGGGATAGTGTCGTTTTTTGTACCGGAAGTTCACCTAAATCTTATCAACTTTTAAGAGACTTAGGTTTTGATATGGTAGATTTGGTGCCCTCCCTTTTTACGTTTAATATTAAAAATAAAAGTATTGAAGGCTTTATGGGAACTTCTTTTCCTCGGGCATGGGTAGAGCTTCCCCGCCTAAAAAAAGAAGTAGCAGGCCCCTTATTAATTACGCATTGGGGATTAAGCGGCCCCGCAGTGCTTAAATTATCCGCTTGGTGTGCGCGTGAGTTATTTGCAATGGATTATCAGGTGGAGGTAGTGGTTAATTTCTTGGGTATGCACCGGTCAAATGCCGAAGCTATATTGAATGATTTTAAGTCCAAAAATGCTAAAAAAAATATAGGTCAGGCAAAGATTTTTGAGCTTACCCATAGATTTTGGAATGCCAGTTTAGAAATGAAGGGTATTAATCCCTCTAAAACTATGGGGAATATCAGTAATAGGGAAGTACAACTGATACTAGACCACCTTTGCAATAATAGGATGCAGGTGAAGGGTAAAAGCACTTTTAAAGATGAATTTGTAACTGCAGGCGGAGTAGACCTTAAGGAAATAGAGTTTAAAACAATGCAGACTAAGAAGCATGCCAATTTTTATTTAGCAGGAGAAGTATTAAATATTGATGCCGTGACTGGCGGATTTAACTTTCAGGCCTGTTGGAGCGAGGCTTGGCTAATTGCACAAGCGCTTAATAGGACTAAAGAATTAGTCTCATAGCGGTACGCAATCAAAGCTATAAGATGTCCTCCTTTCTTAAGAGGTTTGGGTAAACCCTGCTCCAGTTTTAAGAGGAAATGATGTTGATTTCTAAAGAGAAGAAATATAAAAAGAGTGGATAGGTATGAAACCATCCGCTCTTTTTATAATAATAGTTTTGTTCCTTCTAATCCCTTTCGTAATCTATTTAGTCTCCAATCATTTTCTTAATGGCATTTAGTTTCATCAGGGCTTCAATAGGCGTTAAAGTATTGATATCTATTTTATTCAGTTCTTCTCTAATATTTTCTAACACAGGATCGTCGAGTTGAAAGAAGCTGAGCTGTAAATTTTCTTCTGTGATGCGCTTGGTTTTTTCCGCCGGAGTACTCGGGGAGCGAGAATCTTCAAGGGTTTTCAATATTTCTTGGGCACGGCGAATCACCTTTGAGGGCATGCCGGCTAGTTTGGCGACGTGAATCCCAAAGCTATGCTCGCTACCCCCTGGGATGAGTTTTCTTAAAAATATAATATTCCCTTTATTTTCCCGTATACTCACACTAAAATTTTTAATTCTATTGAAAGTGAGAGTCATCTCGTTTAGTTCGTGATAATGGGTTGCAAAAAGGGTTTTGGGTTTTGTAGGGTGCTGATGGAGATATTCTGCAATTGACCACGCGATGGAAACGCCATCATAGGTACTGGTACCCCGACCTATTTCGTCGAGTAGAATTAAGGAGCGATCGGATATATTGTTCAGAATATTAGCGGCTTCATTCATTTCCACCATAAAGGTAGACTCACCAGCGCTCAAATTATCCGAGGCGCCTACTCGGGTAAATATTTTATCCAATAGACCTATTTCGGCATGTTTGGCTGGAACATAGCTGCCGATCTGTGCTAAAAGGCAAATGATGGCGGTTTGTCTTAAAATAGCAGACTTCCCCGCCATATTAGGGCCTGTTACCATAATGATTTGTTGGGACTCTTGATCCAGATAAATATCGTTTGGAATATATTTTTCTCCTAAGTTTAAGGATTTTTCAATAATAGGATGTCGTCCCCCCGAAATATTTAGGGCAAAGTTTTCATTGAGTATGGGCTTGGTATATTGTTCCTGTAATGAGAGTTCGGATAAACCTACAGCACAGTCTAATTCAGCGATGCGGGTAGCATTTTCTTGGATCAGGTCTATATATTGAAGCAGCAGGTTGCAGCTAGAACGATATAATTCCGCTTCTAGAAGCAAAATTTTTTCTTCGGCGCCTAAAATTTGATTTTCATATTCTTTGAGCTCTTGGGTAATGTAGCGCTCTGCATTAACCAGAGTTTGTTTCCTGACCCAATCTTCAGGAACTTTATCTTTATGTGTATTTCTTACCTCTATGAAATAGCCAAATACATTATTAAAATCTATTTTGAGGCTGGTTATACCTGTTCGCTTAATTTCGCGATCTCTCATTTCGTCTAAGAAATGTTTTCCTTTGAATTGCAGGTTTCTTAGCTGATCCAGTTCTTCACAGACGCCCGCTTTAATCACATTTCCTTTGCTCAGATGAACAGGCAATTCTTCATTAAGGTGGTGATGGAGATGCTTTAGGATCTCGCTCAGATCCTGCAGCGGATCTAAGTATTTTAGAACATTCGGATAGGGGTTTAATAAGTTTTTAATGCGATGAATACTTTCTAAGGATTCCCGCAAATAGCCTAATTCTTTAGGCGTGATCTTTTGGGCGGCCAGTTTACCCATGAGTCGATCCAGATCCGAGATGGACTTGAGCTGTAAGGAAATATTATATTTTAATAAATCCTGTTTGTTTAAAAAATCGATGAGACTAAGCCTGCGGTTGATTTCGGGTAGATTCTTTAGCGGAAGAATTAATCGCCGCCTTAGCAGTCTGCCTCCCATGGGGGTATAGGTTTTATCAATAATATCCAACAGGCTTTTTCCTTTTTGCTGGTTAGCGGATATGATTTCTAGATTGCGTAGGGTAAAGCCATCCATCATCAAATAGTCTTCCTGAGGAATAGATTGAATTTTTGTAATATGATTGAGCAAGTGGTGATGTGTGTCTTCCACGAGATAGGCAAAAATAGCACCCGACGCAATAATTGCCAGGCGTTGATGCTCAATGCCAAAGCCTTTTAGAGAGTTTGTTCGAAAATGTTGCGTGAGTTTTTCATAGGCATAATCATATTGGAAGGCCCAGTCTTCTAGTTTGAAGTTACTGGTGTTGTTTAGATGTTGCGGAATTTTTGTATTTCGTTGAAGGATAATCTCACTTGGGTTAAAGGTCTGGAGAAGGTGGATTAGTTTCTCCTGATTGCCTTCACTCACCAGAAATTCACCAGTTGAGATGTCCACTAAAGCAATGCCGTATTTTTCTTTTTCCTGATGCAGGGATAATAGAAAATTATTACGTTTAGCATCCAGAACTTGATCGTTAAAGGTGACGCCAGGGGTCACCAATTCAGTAACCCCTCGTTTTACTATACCTTTTACCATTTTTGGATCTTCAAGCTGATCGCAAATGGCGACGCGCATTCCTGCGCGTACTAATTTGGGGAGATAGCTATCTAGGGAGTGGTGTGGAAAACCAGCCAATTCTATGTGAGAAGCCTTACCATTGGCTCGTTTCGTTAAAACAATCCCCAGTATCTGGGAAGTTTTAATAGCATCTTGTCCAAAAGTTTCATAAAAATCACCTACACGGAACAGCAGAAGTGCGTCAGGATATTTAGCCTTTATACTGTTGTATTGCCCCATTAAAGGAGTTTCCTTCTTTTCTTTCGCCATTTTTATATCAATAGGCTTCAAATTTAAGGATTAAATTCAGGCTTTGAAAGTTTGTTTTTTCGAGCTTCCATTTTCTATGTCTGTAAAATCCTATCCTGTCAGTATATAAGTATTATCGGTTTTACTTTTGTAAATTTGCGGTTTGGAAAATTAAAATGGTAGAAAAGCTCAAACTCGAACAACTGGGTAGAGTGGACGTGGAAACGTTTAAGCAATCGGTGAAAATCCCCCTTGTTGTTGTACTAGACAGTATCCGAAGCATGAATAATGTGGGGGCTGTCTTTAGAACTGCGGATGCTTTTATTGTAGAAAAATTGGTATTGTGTGGTATTACCCCCCAACCTCCCCACCGCGAGATTCATAAAGCGGCCTTGGGGGCTACGGAAAGTGTAGAATGGTGCTATGAAAAAAATGTAGAGGATAGCATAAAACAGCTAAAATCTAATGGTTATCGTATTTTGGCCATAGAGCAAACAACGGGAAGTATAATGCTAGATCAGCAAGCTATTTCCAAACAGGAAAAATATGTTATCATTATGGGGAATGAGGTAGCAGGGGTATCCGATGAGGCTTTAGCTTTATGTGATGGATTTATAGAAGTTCCACAGTTGGGAACTAAACATTCGCTCAATGTAAGTGTATGTGCGGGGATTGTGATGTGGGAATTTTTTAAAAAACTAAATTCCTAATTGAGGAGATAAAAATTGAATGTGTTTAATAGAGAGTGATAGGCATAGGAGTATTTTTTATTTTTTGAGGGGGAGGGATTTGGAAATAAAACTCCTATCCCTTTTTATAAAAAGTCCAGCGGGGACTTTGGATTGTAGGAAACTCTTTATAGAATAAGTCCCGCTGCTGGACATTGAAAACTTTTTTGCATGTAGGCGCCGACAGTTAAGAGGGGATTTGCTGGGAGTCAGTATTAGAGCTTCTTTTTTATTCCCAGAATGGGGCTAACCTCTACTTGGTTGTAAGTATAAGGATAGCTAAAAAAATCTGATCAAAAGATCTCTCCAGTTTTTTCGCAAGTTTTTAAACAGAGGTATATAGATTTATAAAAGTAATTCTCTCCCTATAATAAAGTATTTTTTATAATCATAATTTTTTTTAGACGATTTTACCCGTTATACGGGTGAGGTTGATTTTATCTATATCTCTATTGATGGTATTTAGTCTTGTATTTTACTGTAATAAAGATTTAAAAGTATCTCCTTGCTTAATATCGCCAGTATTATAGCCTTTCATAAACCACTCTACTCTTTGTGCGGAAGAACCGTGGGTAAAAGATTCTTGATTAATATAGCCATAGGTTCTCCTCTGTATATTATCATCCCCCGCCACTTGGGCTGCATTCACTGCAGCTTCAATATCTCCAGGTTCTAGAATAGCACCTTTTAAACGATTATTGTTGTTTTTAGCCCAAACACCAGCATAAAAATCAGCTTGGAGTTCCAGAGCAACAGAAATTCGGTTCATTTTTGCTGTGGAATAGCGGCCACTTTTTCTTAACTGATCAATTTTTTTTGTGGTACCCATCAAATTTTGGATGTGATGCCCCACTTCATGTCCTAAAACGTAAGCAATGGTAAACTCGCTTACTTGGCCACCGTATACGGATTGTAAATCCTCGAAGAAGTTCATATCCACATATATGGTCTGATCAGAGGGACAATAAAAAGGACCCATAGATACTTGTGCAGAGCCACAATCCGAATGAGTAGTCTTTTCGAAAATAACAATTTTCGGAGGAGCATAGCTCAATTTATTGTCCTTAAAAATTTGTGACCAAGTCGCCTCGTTCCAAGCGGCGATCATTTGTACAAATTGCTTTACGTTTTTATCTTCTTTACTGAGAAAGAGATGTTTGGTTGTGTTAGATGCCGTAGATTCAGGATTGAACAAATTGGAAACATTTCCTCCGAGGAAGAAGAGGAAAGTTCCGACAATAATCGCTCCTAGTCCACTACCGACAATAATGCCTTTCCAGGCTTTTACACGGCGGTCTTCTACGTTGTTGCTTCTTTCATTTGTCCATTTCATTTTCTATTTTTTTTTGGGGTTAAGATATATGAGATAAGTATTTATTTTTTCATCTATTTATGGGTAAACGCGTTTATAATTGGTCATAGCTTCGTTTACCAAATTTCGGATAGGTTGCTTTATGGGGGCTGGGTAATAGTAAATATTAAATTCAGCCGGAAGATTCGAATATTTTTGTTGAAGTTGGTATTGTTTTATTGATGTATCCGCAGAGATAATGGTTAAATAATTATCCTTGATGTATCCCAAATCTTGTTGTGAAGCAATATAGGCCCTTGGGATATAGTTGGGCTTCATTACATCTCGACCTAAAAACACATCAGGATGACTAAAATTTAAGAGCCCCCAAAGGGTAGGCATTAGGTCGATTTGAGACATAAGGGTGTTAAAGTGTTGAGCAGGTATAGAACCATCGGGTGAATAGATCATAGCCGGAATACGGTAGCCCTCTACAGATAGTTCCGACTTTCCTGTAGTATAACTACAGTGGTCGGCAACAATTACAAATACCGTATTATTATACCATTTTTGCCGTTTCGCCATCTCAAAAAACTTGCGAAGAGAATAGTCGGTATATTTCACTCCCCCCTCGCGTGACTTGGCTGTACTCGGGATCTCAATTTTACCATCTGGATAAGTGAAGGGCCTATGGTTGCTCGCTGTCATCCAGTGGTTGAAAAAGGGTTTTCCGCTATCCGCTTCCCCGTTCATAATTTGAATGGCTTTTCTAGCCATATCCTCATCAGAAATCCCCCAAGTATTGGCAAAGGAGATCTCATGGGGTCTAAAACTTTCAGGTCCTACAACATCGTATCCGTTTTTTCTAAAAAAATCCTGCATATTATCAAAGCCGTTATAGCCTCCGTATAGATATTTTATAAGATAGCCTTTGGACTTAAAAACACCTCCAGAGGTATTCTTATTGCTGCTATTTTTTCGTTTTACAATGCTCTCTTCAACTGTAGGGGGAATATTTAAGGTGAGGGCCTCTAATCCGTATACGGAGCGGATACCGGTAGCATACATATTAGTAAACAGGAGACTTTTTTGCGCCAGGCTATCTAAGAAAGGAGTGAGGTTTTGAGTGTTTCCATAATGTGCTAAGAAGCTCGCGGATATACTTTTTACGGAGATTAAAACCACATTTTTATGTTGTTCTTCGGCCTCTCCTTTTATAATCTTGGGTGGATTTGGAGGTGGGGCCTGAGACACAAATTGATAAGTTTGTGACGAAGCAAGGGTAGGAGAATTAAAATCATTGGTATTATTGTTATGAATAAAAGTCTGATAAAGTTTATATAATCCATTCGCTTCGATTTCTCTATAAAAATTATTAGGATGCTTGGATTGCCCCATAAACGAAATTAAAAACAAGCCAATAAGCACTGCCGAAATGATATATGGAAAAATTAATTTCAACTTTTGTTGGAAGGTTGGCAATTGTATAAGATTATCTTTTGTTTTATCATAAATTATCCAAGTGAGACATAGGGATATAGGGATTATGACAGAGAGTAATATTGAAATGGGATAAGACTCTAATATATTTCCAATCAGTAGTTTGAAGTTTTGAATATAATCTAAGGCGATAAAATTATAACGCGTTCCAAATTCATTCCAGAACAAAAATTCGCCTACGGCATTCAGTAGAATGAAGAAAATATAAAAAAATATAATAAAAAAATATATGGTATTTCTAACAATGAATCTACTCGTATTAGAGTATAATAATAAGGCGAATATTAAGGTTTTAATACTTAATAATATGATGATTATAGCATATAGATTTCCATGTTCTCGAAAAATTCTGATGGGATAAAAAATACAGTATAAAGTCGTAAAAATTAATATTGCTAAAATTATTCCCCCCCAAGGGTGGTAGTATTTGGTATTGGAGATAAAAGTTAAGTACAAGACAAATAAAGAACTAAGTAAAACAAAGATGAGCGCATCATTGATAAAACCTATAAGAGACATTTGAGTACCCTCCAGTATGCTAAATCTACTGGTGGTAAGGGGATGAAAAATAAAAATAAATCTTAAAATAAAAGAAATTAATATATAGAAAGCCCCCAAATAGATAAAAGGCTGTAATCTTTTGAGATACATCATCGGAAATTTTTTCAAAAAAATTAAACAAAAAGAATAGCTCAAATACCGCTTTGAGTAGGATAGCCTTTATTTGAGTATAAATTTTACTGGTTTGAAATATTCGGTGGAGTCAATTTTAAAAATCACACCATTTCCGTAAAAGCTCTGTTGAGGTGTATAATCGTGTATTCTCCTAGTCTCAGCAATTAAATTAATGTGGTAAGTACTATTTTCCTTGTCTGAAGGTTTAATTTCTTGTCTAATTCTGTTGAGGGTAACAGCAATAGGATCCATCCCTTTTCCCGTCGTATTAAATACCACCTCATAACCTTTTTCGTCTCGTATATTATAAATTTTATAGGAGGCGTTTTTTATTGATTTGGTTTTCTGGAGGCTATTGCTCTTACAGGAAATGCAGGGGAGCGACAATAAGTTTGTAAAAAACAAACTATATATTAATATGTTTTTCATATATTTAATATTAAATGATTGGTTAAACAAACTTAATAAATTAAAATGAAATTTTTAAATAAATTACTATTTGTTATTGTTACGGGCTTTACTTGTATAATTTCATGTAATAGGGATTTTGAAGCTTCACATATTATAGAGCCTAAAAATGTAAAGCCTGAAAATGAATTTGTATGGAAAGCGCTAAATTCATGGTATTACTGGCAAGAAAAGGTACCGAATCTTGCAGATAATTTTAAAGGATCTCCTCAGTACGTAAATTTTTTAGCCTCTAAAAATCCATCTGATTTATTTAATGCCTTGCTATATACTCAGGATATTGATCGGTTTTCTTGGATTATACCCAATATTTACCAGAATTATAGAAGTACTGGTTTGGACTACAGTGTATACCCCAAAGGAAGGAAACAAAACGATTATATAGGCATTGTAAACTACGTAGTACCCGATTCTCCAGCTGCCCATGCAGGAATAAAAAGGGGAGATGTGATTACAAAAGTCAATGGAAATATGCTCAGCCTTTCTAATTCAAAAGAATTGGCAGGAGAGCATGTTAAACTTAGCATTGCCAGACGGGTAAGCGTTTCCCAAGATGCTGTTGTGACTTCTGAAGAAACCGATTACAGCCTTTCGGGAATAGATTTACAAGAAAACCCTGTGGCTTTTCATAAGAGCCTGAATTTTGGAGGTAAGAAAATAGGTTATTTAGTATACAATAGTTTTGAAGAAGACTACCATCAAGCCTTAAATAATGCATTTGGAGATCTGAAAAGGGAGGGTGTAACAGATCTTATACTAGATTTACGGTACAATGGAGGAGGTTCAATAGAAACCGCTGTCAGGCTTGGACAAATGGTAACAGGACAATTTACGGGCAGTCCTTATGTAAGTATTGAGTTCAATAAAAAGCATCAGGACTATAATACTACGGAGCGATTTAAGGATACGATAAGAATGTATTACCCTTATAAGGATAGAATAATCGATAAAGGAAATGCGAAAATTAATAGTTTAGGGCTTAACCAAGTCTATATACTTACCAGTGGCGGGACGGCATCTGCCAGTGAGCTAACGATACAGTCCCTCAAAGCCTATATTAAAGTGGTGACGATAGGCAACGAAACCTACGGCAAATTTTTTGGGTCCCACACTTTGTTTGATTCTCCCAACACTGATTATCTCTCTAAGAATGATAGAAATCAATCCCATAATTGGGCCCTACAACCCATTACTTTTGCTTATTATAATAGTAAGCATTGGCAGAACCCTATTAAGGGTGGTTTGAAGGTGGATTATGAAATTAATCCGGCAGATTATTTTGGTAGACTTAAAGAGTTTGGAGAGCTTTCCGATCCAGCTCTGGCAAAAGCAGTAGAACTCATCACCGGACAGAAATATACTATGGAAAATAGGAAAGCGATAGCATCTAGGAGGGATAACACGAACTATTCTGCTTTTAAAATTACTAAATTTGGAGGCAGCAGAAAAACTTTTATGCCGCTGGGTACAGAAGTTTATACTTATCCTCGGTTGAATAAAAAAAGTTAAATTAGAGTACGATAATATTACAATCTATTATATGAAAAAACTACATAGCTTATTATTTATTTCTTTATGCGGGCTATTGGTGACCTCCTGTGCCAGGGATACGATAACTCCTGAACCGTCAGGAAGCACTTCGGCTGTGAGACCGGAAAATGATTTTATATGGAAAGGTCTTAATTCTTGGTATTATTGGCAGAAAGAAGTACCTAACTTAGCCGACGGCTTTAATAAAAGGGAACAATACGCTTCCTTTATCAATTCGCTCATGCCCGACGATTTATTCTATAGCTTACTTTATCATTATCCTAAGAACGATCGTTTTTCATGGATTGAAAGGGATGGCATTATACGAGCGTTTAAGGTTAATCAGAATGCCGTAAATAAAAGTTCAGGCTTAAACTATACACTTTTTAATATATCAAATAGAAACCGCTATTTAGCCTTGGTTAATTATGTGGTTCCTAATTCTCCGGCTGCAAAAGCTGGTATCCGAAGAGGGGATGTTCTTACCAGAGTAAATGGTAGTGATATCACATCGTATGTAGAATTGGAGAGTGAAGGAGCAAGCATCAGCGTGCAGAGTAGCAGTAGAGACGATCAGAATAAAATTGTATTAGGAGAGGAAAGGGTGGTGAGTTTACGCCATGCTGAAATCAATGAAAATCCTGTCGCTTTTTATCGGGTATTTCATGAAGGGGGGAGGCGTATCTCATATTTGGTATACAATAGTTTTAAAGCGGACTTTAACGGAGAGTTGAACGCTATATTTGGAAAGATGAAACAGCAGGGGGTTACGGATTTGATTTTGGACCTTAGGTATAATGGTGGAGGATCCGTGAATACTGCTGTAGCATTAGGGCAGATGATCCTCGGTAAGCGAGGACAGCCATATGTTTATATTGAATACAATAAAAAACACTCCTCCCTAAATGGATCGGAAACATTAAAGGATCAAATAGAGATTTACCAGAAAGGCAATGTTGATAAAGAGATCGGAAAGGAAAGGATCAACGTGCTAGGCAATCTGAATAAAGTATACGTTCTCACCACCCAGGCTACGGCTTCTGCTAGTGAATTAACCATAGATGCATTAAAGCCGTATGTATCAGTGACCAGTATTGGTGAACCTACCTTTGGGAAGTTTGTAGGGTCCATTACTTTATATGATGATCCGAGGTCAGACTATACTAATTTTCAAAATAGAAATCCACGGCATAATTGGAAAATGCAACCCATTGTTTTTGCTTATTGGAACTCCAGGAAGGATCCGCATCCAGCCCCTAGCTCGGGTAATGTATATGGGGGAATACGTCCCGATATTCTTGTTGAACATAAAGATGATTTTGGGAGAATAAAAGAATTTGGAAATCTTTCAGACCCTGGATTGGCTAAGGCCTTTGAGCTTATTACCCACAGGAAGTATAGCGATCCTCCGAGTATACAGGCCTCTGTAAAAAAAAGGCAATGGAAGGAGACGATTCCTTTTTCTTTAAAATTTGTGGGGACCAACAAAACACTTAATCCTTTAGGAACAGACGCATATTTGGATGTACAACACCAAAAATAAAAAAAAAGACCTCTATATAGAGGTCTTTTTTTTAGCATTTTAATTTTAGGCTTTTATTTTCTTTTTAAACTCACTCATGTGTAATGCTGTAACCGCCGCCTCAACGCCTTTGTTACCTAATGCTCCACCACTACGAGCAATAGACTGTTCCTTATTGTCGTCGGTGAGGAGACAAAAAATGGCAGGGGTATCGGTGAGGAGATTAACATCTTTAACTCCTTGAGTAACCCCAGAGCATACATAATCAAAATGAGGCGTTTCTCCACGAATAACACATCCTATAACGATAACGGCATCATAGCGGTTAGTTTTAGCCAATTGCATACTTGCATAGCTGAGTTCAAAAGCTCCGGGAACCGAAAAAACATGGATATTCTCTTCCTTCACACCTTCTTTCTTTAGGGTATCAATGGCTCCATCTCTTAGATTATGGGTTACGAAGTTATTCCACTCGGAAACAACAATGCCGATTATCATATCATCGGCATTACTTATATCAAGCGGCTTATACGCTGATAGATCAGTTGTTGACATTTATTATATCTTTAATACTGGTTTACCATTTCAATGTAAGCATCTGAAGCCCCTCCGTCAAAGTCTTTATATTTTTCTGCAATAGTAGAGAAATATTTTTTTGCGGCCTCCTGCTTTTTCAAAGCTAGCGATAAAATTCCAGCTTTACTTGTAAAGTAGTAGGAGGTATAGGCATCATCTGAGGAACTTATCGCTTTATCAAACTGAGAAAGCGCCTCTTCTCCTTTATTAAGATTAGCAAGGCAATCGCCCATCAAGCCATATTTTAAAGCCATAAGAATCTTATTAGAGGAGGTAAAATGATCCATCATATCATATGCTTTTTGATAATTTCCTTTTTTAAATTCCAAAATAGCAGCGTTATATGCGGCTAATTTACCTACTTTAGTCCCAGAATATTCATTATAAGTTCCTACAAAACCGGGATTCGCCGGAGATTTACCACCCAAAGCCAAGTCTTCCTTCCCAAGGCTCAGATTTTTCTGTGCTGCTAGGAACTCGGTTGTAGCTTCTGTGTTTTTCGGTCCTGTGATGAATTGGTCATACGCAAAATAGCCTAGAATGGCCAAGAGTATAACACCTAAAGCGATGCCTATCTGCTTAGCATATCTTTCAATAAACCTTTCAGAATTTAAATTTTTTTTATCTAAATCTTGGAAAAATTCTACAGTCTCTTTTCCGCCGTTATTTTTTTTATTCATTTTCTGATTTTAATGAATTGCAAATTTAATATTTCCTTGTTGATATGCAAAAAAATATATGCCTGCTTAGTAGGAAAGAATTTTATAGATCTCAGCATTGTAAGATTTTAACCTTTCGCTTCCCTTTAGATCTTCCAAGCTTATTAAGAAACTGAATTGAGAAACGCAGGCCCCTTGGCTTTCTACTAATTTTGCTGCGGCCTCTGTGGTCCCTCCTGTAGCAAGCAAATCGTCATGAATAAGCACTTTCTGCCCAGGTTTTAGCTGTCCTGCTTTCATCTCAATTTCAGAAGAGCCATATTCCAGATCATAGCCTTGCGAAATAAAAGGAGGGGGGAGTTTCCCTTTTTTTCTGATGAGGATAAAAGGCACTTCCAATTTTGCTGCCAGCGCGATGCCGAATAGGAAGCCGCGACTTTCTATACCGCAAATTACATCTATTTTATTCCGACTAAAATGAGCCAATTCATCAATGACCTCTTTATATAAAGTTGGGTCTAGGAAAATGGGACTAATATCCTTGAATTGAATTCCAGGTTTTGGAAAATCTGGAATGTTTTGAATAGTTGCTTCTAACTTTTGGACTAAGTTTTTAGATGTCATTTTTTTATTATTTCGTTGTATTGATTTTATAACCTGTAATTTTCCAGCCATCTGCAGAAGCTTTTAGGCTATAGGTTACATTGAGATCTGTAGTGTGGCCAGCCTGATCGCTCACCGTATAATTAGCTTCCACATTCGCTTGATCGGTGGTCTTACTAATCGTATTAAGAGATTGTATACTAATCGATTTTACTGCTCCAAATCCAGAGTTAGTATTGGAAAAGTTTTCATAGGATTCCCATTTTGGATTGTTGGACATATCATAGGCTGCTTTTAGATTTTTATTGCTAATATTTCCTATAAATCTCGATACCGTTGTTTTCGGATCTTCAGTCAGCACTGCTGTACCATCAGCTGTAACCATGGCACCCTCATTCGAACTGGACGGAATTTCGGTAGTGCTAGCAAGGCTAGGGCCTGTGATAATAGGCTTTAAGGCTTTTGTATTAAGACTAATATCCGTTTTAGTGGTTTGTAAAGTTTTTTTAGCGGTTTTTACTCTTACTTTTACATCAATGCTATTATTGATCAATTTATCGACAGGAATATTGCTGATTTTCAGGTAAAAACCTTTAAATTTATTATTGATCATTAGATTTTTAGAGGTGGATATTTTCGTTCCTCCACTCGAAACTTCCATGATGGTCTCCAGAGCTGCATTGCTAAACTCTATTTTATCACCCTTCTCATCTACAAGACGAGGGATAATCATTAAGGCCGTAGGACCTATAATAGAGTCCACACTAGCTGGTTGAATAGAAAGACTAAGTGCCGAAGCTTTAACATCGTTAGGATCGATTTCTGTGGGTTTACTATCCGAAAAAATGTCTAACCCTCCTAAGGAAGGAGGTGTTGTACTAGACCATTCTATTCCATGTTTTTGGGCAATGCTATCGGCCAATGCAAAAATTTGTACTACATTTTTTCCATTCAGAATCTGCGCAGCAGTTTCCATCTGATTAATATCTCCCTCTGTATTGGTGCCAAATTTTTTAATGATATAGAGGGCTTCATTAAATTTTATTTGTTTGATGGTGTTTAAGTTAGAAGCCATATCATTAATGCTGCGCTGAAAAGACCTCAGTGAAGAGCCATCCACTTTGCTTTTTTTACAGCTTATCATCATGAAAAAGGATAATAAGAAAAGATATTTAAAGTATCTCATAAAATTTAGTTTGTACAAAATTATGAAAAAATACCGTCCTTAAATGAGGTTAATTTTTATTAGATGGGTTTTGCAAATTACACGATTGCTTATTATGGGTTATCCCGATCCAGACTACTTCATTATCAGTGCTTAAATTGATAGATCATTTTACCAGAGCCATACAGTCCTGTTTTTTTTACCTTATAATATATGTGGGTTGAATTTTCTATTTCGGACGATTCTTTATATAAATATGCTCTTGTAAAGAGGGGGGATGGTCTTATGCGGGGAATGCTTACTTAAGGTATAGAGAGATATTTTTGTACATGAGCAGGCTTAGAATTACGCTCATTTGGCTTATGAATCTTGCGCACAAAAAATCCCGCATTGATGAATACGGGATTTATATTTAATGATATCACCAGAATTTAGAAAGGATATTCATAAATTTCAGATTCTTTTAAGAATGGGTTTCCGGTAGGAATTAGTTTTAATTTGGACAAGGCCGACATTACGGTAAAGCCAAATAACCCCAAAACAAATAAGCTAGCCCCTATCTCCAAAAGTCCGATATTCCAAAAAGGACCTACTGTACCCGGCATGATAATATTGAAGTAGTCCAGCCAGTGTCCAAATATCACGACTACAGCCATGCTGGTTACCACTTTGTAATTTCTCTTAATACTACTACTTACCAATACTAATAAAGGAAGTAAAAAATTAGGAATTAACATCGGAAGGAAGGTCCAACGGTAGTATTCGAATCTTCCAAAGAAGTAGTTTACTTCTTCAGGAACGTTCGCATACCAGTAAAGCATGAACTGGCAGAACCATAAATAAGTCCAAAGCATACTGGTGGCAAAAAGAAATACGCCAAGATCATGTAAGTGGTTATCATTGAACTGTGGTAATACCCCCTTCTTTTTCAAGAATACACTGATAATGATCATGATTGCTATGGATGTAGACAGGCAGCTCACCATCGTATACCAGATGTATAGTGTAGAGTACCAATGCGGATCTATTGACATCATCCAGTCCCATGCCCAAGCCGCAGAAGCGAAGCCAAAGAATGCGATGTAGCCTACACTCCAGTTGTAGTATTGGGCATAATCTTTTTTTGAGTTTGTTTCGTCCACCTTTTTCGATAATGCCTTCAATTTCCAAACAAAGAAACTGGCACCGATTACGAAAATAAAGGTCCTCCCTAAATAGAAAGGAATATTTAAATATTTACTCTTCTCGTATAATATCGCATCAAAATGAGCCGATTGAGGATCTGTTAAACTTTTATCCATCCAGTGGTAGAGATGGCTTAACCCTAGTGTATTGGCAATTATGATAATGAGCATTAAAACACCTCCGTAGGGGATAAAGGAGGCAATGGCTTCCATAACCCTTAGAATAATGATCGGCCAGCCTGCATGTGCAGCGTTCTGTACGCAATAGAAGAATAAAGCCGCACAGGCAATACCAAACGCAAATACAGAAACTTGTAATAGGGCCGCCATCGGTTCATTGTGAACTTGATGGAGAGCTGTTTCCAAATGTTCATCGTGACTATTGTCGTGGCTCTGCAGAGAATTAGATTTAGGACCATGTTCCAAATCCAGATGTTTTGCAGCGACCATTTGTTCTACCTTAGCTTTATCAATACTGTGGTTTACAGCGTAGCCAATACCAAATAGAACGAGCCCTACAATGGTTAAAATAAGGGAATACAGTCTTAATTTAGGTGAAAAACTATACATTTTCTTTCTTTTTATTTTTTAGTATTAGCATTATCATTATCTGCGGAAGCATCTTTATTATCAGCTGTCGCAGCCGCTTGTTTCTTAAATTCATTTATAACATACATGGCGACTCTCCACCTGTCACCAGGATTCAGTTGTCCTGCGTAGGAGCCCATATTATTACGGCCATTCTCTAAAACGAAATGTACAGACCCTACCGTAATCTCCCTATCCGCATAATTAGGCACCCCGCTATAAGCTCCGGATTCTACAATAGGCCCCTTACCATCTCCTCCCGTACCGTGACAGGCAGAACAGGTATGCTCGTATAAAATTTTACCCCTTGCAATATCTTTTTCTTTGTTAGCAGGGTTTAAAGGAGACGTGTTAAGCTTTTTGGAAGCTTCGTACAATAGGTTATAATCATCCGTATTCTTTGGAGATTCAGAAGGTAAAACACCATCACTATTTTGGGGAACACTCCCCTCCACCGGAGCTAAACCGGTTTGTCCATTTCGGGATGCAAAGGCCGGAATTTCATTTTCATGATCTGAATAAGCGTCCTGAGCTTTCATGAGCGGGTCATAAGCAACAGGAAAATACATATCTGGAAAATATACTAAAGGTGGGTCTGTTTTATCACCGCAGGAATTTAAGGTAATAATTCCAATGCTCAGGATACCTGCTATTTTTAAAAAGTTATTTTTCATCTGGAAGGTCTTATTTTTTTTAAGGTCAGATGTAACCATTTCATTAAGTTTCATGTTAGGCATCTTTAATGGTTATTTCTTCTACTCCCGTATCTATAAGCATTTGCTTAATAGTATCAACATCTTCGGATACGAACTCTATTAAAAACTTATCATCCGTAGTTCTTGGATCTGGATTTTGAGGTTTTGCTCCCGGATACATCTTGTTTCTAAACAAATAGGTTAACGACATAAGATGGGCAGCACAGAATACCATGAGCTCAAACATTGGTACTACAAACGCTGGCATGTTATGCGCCCAGTCAAAGCTGGGTTTCCCTCCGATAACTTGAGGCCAGTCGTGGTTCATCATATACCAGGTAGTTAAGGCTCCTATAGATATACCGTAGCATGCATAAATAAACGCAGCATCTGAAATTCGGGTTTTCTTAAGGCCTAAAGCTTTGTCTAAACCATGAACAGGAAAAGGAGTATAAACTTCAGCAATTGAAATTCCTTTATCTCTAAACAATTTAATAGCATGCATTAAATCATCATCGTCGCCATAAAGGCCATATATTCTTTTAGTGGTGCTCATCTCCTTCTTTTGCTTTATAAGTTTCACCAGAAATTTTCAAAATCGTTTTCAATTCCGCTTGTGCGATTACAGGGAAAGTCCTTGCATATAAAAGGAATAATACGGAGAAAAAACCTATTGTCCCTAAATATACACCTACATCAATAATTGTGGGCTTAAACATGGTCCAGGAAGATGGAAGATAGTCCCTGGAAAGGTTGATAACGATAATATCAAAACGCTCAAACCACATACCGATATTAATGACTAAAGCTACGATAAATGTCCAGATAATATTGGTTCTTAGTTTTTTAAACCAGAAGGAAGCCGGTACTACAAGATTACAGATAATCAATGCCCAAAATGCCCACCAGTAAGGACCAGTCGCTGCACCTGGAGAGAGATAGGTGAAATCTTCAAATCGGGACCCCGAATACCATCCGATAAAATATTCAGTAGCATAGGCTACGGTAACCATACCCCCGGTTAAAACAATCACAATATTCATGATTTCAATGTGGTAAATCGTGATATATTGTTCCAAATGACACACTTTTCTGGCTACCAAAAGTAAAGTTTGTACCATTGCAAATCCTGAGAAGATAGCACCCGCAACAAAGTAAGGAGGGTAGATGGTAGAATGCCATCCTTTGATTACCGAGGTAGCAAAGTCAAAAGATACAGTCGTGTGTACCGAGAATACTAAAGGAGTCGCTAGCCCTGCCAGTACCAAAGATAATTCTTCAAATCTTTGCCAGTGCTTGGCTTTTCCTCCCCATCCAAAGGCGAGTATAGTATAAATCTTTTTAGTAAATGGAGTCTTAGCTCTGTCTCTAATCATAGCGAAGTCAGGAATTAATCCCATAAACCAGAACACTACAGATACAGAGAAATATGTGGAAATCGCAAATACATCCCAAAGCAGAGGAGAATTAAAGTTAGGCCAAAGAGAACCAAATTGGTTGGGTAAAGGGAAAACCCAATAGCCAACCCAAACACGACCCATATGGATTACCGGAAAAATGGCCGCTTGACAAACGGCAAAGATGGTCATCGCTTCTGCTGAGCGGTTAACCGACATTCTCCATCTTTGTCTAAATAATAAGAGTACGGCAGAGATCAGTGTACCGGCATGACCAATACCTACCCACCATACGAAGTTGGTAATATCCCAACCCCAGTTGATTGTCCTGTTTAACCCCCATGCACCAATACCCGTACCTACGGTGTAAGCAATACACCCAAATCCATAAATGAATAATACAAGGGCTGCATAAAGTGAGTACCACCATAATTTCCCAGCTCTCTCTTCTATAGGACGTGCAATGTCTTCCGTAATATCATGGTAAGTCTTATGACCTATAATAAGCGGTTCCCTAATCGGGGCTTCGTAATGTCCTGACATTTTTTACTGTATATTTATTATTTAAATTTCTTTTTCTTCTCTATTTCTAACTTTAGTATGGTAGAAGACATTTGGTTTGGTACCGATTTCCTCTAACAAGTAATATCTTCTCTTGCTGGTGAACAGGCTTCTTACTTCAGATCCTTTATCATTCATATCTCCGAACTTCATCGCTCCTGTAGAGCAGGCTGCTGCACACGCACAAGAATCTTGGAACTCTTGATCCGTTACTCTTCTTCCTTCTTTTTTCGCCGTAAGAATGGTAGCCTGAGTTTGCTGGATACACATAGAACATTTTTCCATAACGCCGCGGGTTCTTACCACTACATCGGGGTTAAGTACCATACGGCCCAGATCATTGTTCATATTATAATCAAACTTATCGTTCAATGCATAGTTAAACCAGTTAAACCTTCTCACTTTATAGGGACAGTTATTTGCACAATATCGGGTACCAATACATCTGTTATAAGCCATTTGGTTTTGCCCCTGTTTACCGTGGGAAGTAGCCGCTACTGGGCAAACGGTCTCACATGGAGCATGATTGCAGTGTTGGCACATTACGGGTTGGAATATAACGTCAGGAGTATTGGATGGCTCAATAAGAATATCGTAGAGTTCAGGAACGTTAAGTCCTCTGTCTAGACCTTCTTTAGTTTCTATTTTTTCTTTTGATGAATAATAACGGTCAATCCTTAACCAGTACATATCCCGGGACATCCTAATCTCTTCTTTCCCTACTACAGGTACATTGTTTTCTGCTTGGCAGGCAATAACACATGCGCCACAGCCGGTACAGGAATTCAGGTCTACGGAAAGGTTAAAGTGAGGCCCATCGGTATCATCGTTATTGTCCCACAAATCCACTTTTCCCATAGGTAAGGAACCTCCATAGGTGTGCATTTCTAAAGGCTTATTCCAGTCATTAACATCTTTGTGTAAAAATGACTGTAAAGGAACTTCTTTTGCAATTTCATAGCGGCCCATGAGGGTGTTCTGAAGCTGCATGCCTGCAAATTGATGGGTTTTTTCCGTTTTTTCAAGTCTTATACCTGAAAGAACCAGATTAGAGCCATCAAATAAAGGATAAGCGTTGACCCCTGTTTCTGCAACTTTCCCATTTCCTGTTTTACCATATCCAAGCGCCAGACCTAAAGATCCTTCCGCTTGACCTGGCTGAATGAATACAGGAATATCCTTTATGCTTACTCCATTAGCCGTAAGGTTTACCACTGAACCATCTAGTTGCATTCTGCCATTAAGCTCATTATCTAAACCTAAATTTTTAGCATCTGCCGGAGAAATGGTCAAATAGTTATCCCAAGACATTCTACTAATAGGATCTGGCAGCTCTTGTAGCCAAGGGTTGTTAGCTTGAGTACCATCTCCAATTGCTGTTTTTGTGTTGAGCACCAATTCTAAATCTGAAGCTTTGAAAGCCTGCAGCTCCGCGATGGATTGGGATGCATTTCCTCCAATATAAGAGAGCGTACGACCTCCCGTTATAGCGTTAAAGCCATTATACAATGCCTGATTAAAAGAGATTCCCCCTAAAATGGAAACAGCATTGGCCTTTAGATAATCGTAATAATTATTGTTTTCAGCTTCTTTGCCATTTGTCCATACTAAAAGTGACTCTTCTATTTGTCGGGACTTATATACTTTTTGGATGGTAGGCTGCATAAGAGAGTAAACACCCGTTTCAGGCATAATATCTCCCCAGGATTCTAACCAGTGTGCGACAGGAATTACCACTTTCGCCGCCTTAGCCATTTCATTATTTTTATCAGCAATTGCGACCAGGCAATTCACTTTAGAAAGCGCAGATTTAAATTGACTTCCTTTTTGAGAAGAATATATAGGATCTATATTATGGGTGATAAGAACTCCTATTTCTCCCTTGTTTAACCAAGAGAGGAATTCCTGATAACGAGTGCCATCAAATTCTTTAAGATAAGAGGCTTTCCCTGTGAAGGCTACTGAACCTAATTTCTGGTTAATAAGATGCGCCAATACATGGGCCGCTTTTGATCCATCTGCAAATACTACGGCACGATTTCCTTGAGCCTGAAGCTCCTTAACAATAGAAGCGGCTATTTTATCCGAGGTACCCCCATTTAATCCTTTGTAAACTTCGGCTAAAGTTTTGTAAACCTGTGATGGTTTTTGCTTAATTCGGGTGTCCGCATTTGCTCCTGTTAGCGACATATTAGATTCTACTTGTATATGTCTCAGCATTTTATCTCCCGGAACACGCGCTGCCGCATAAGACGTTTCTACGTTTCCAGCATTGAAATCCCCTAAGAAATCTGCATTAAATGAGACCACTAACTGCGATTTACTTAAATCGTAAACAGGTAGATTTCTGCTTCCAAATACTTCTTGTGCGGCGTCTAATCCTGCGGCAAAAGGATAAGCGTCGTAGATAACGAGCTCTGCATTCGGATATTTGGTTTTAAAATCACCGAATAGCTTTTTAAAAGTAGGACTCGGCATAGAGTGGGAGAGTACTACTATTTTTTTATTAGATGCCTGAGCTTCAGCAAGAGCTTTTAGAACCGTGGTATCTACCTGATCAAAGGTAGCGTCTTTGCCTTCAACTTTAGGTTGCTTTAACTTATCGTTATCGTAAAGAGAGAGCACGCTAGCCTGAGCTCTTGCATTGGTAGCTCCTAGGCTACCGGCTACAGGGTTTGGATCAATTTTTATCGGACGACCTTCTCGAGTCTTTACCAATACACTGGAAAAATCGAAACCATCAAAATAAGAAGACGCATAATAGTTTGGTACTCCAGGAATAATATCGTGGGGCTTTACAACGTAGGGAATGGTCTTAATTACTGGCGCTTCACAGGCTGCCAGGGTTACCGCTGCAGTAGAGAATCCCAAAAGTTTTAGAAAATCTCTTCTGCTTGTAGATGATTCATTCATTTTTTCCTCATTCCCTAGGAATTCATCTACCGGAATTTCTTCAGCAAATTCCTTCTGAGCCAACTTGTTTGTTAAAGTTGGGTCTTTTAGTTCGTGAATACTTCTGAATTGTATTTTATTTGAAGCCATTTATACTTCTCGTTTTCGTTATTAATAGTGACATTTACCGCATTCTATACCTCCAATAGCATCTACTGTAATCTTGGTAGCGCTACCATATTGTTTCTTCAGTTTATCGTGAAGCTTCTCAAAATAGGCTTGGTTATAAGCATTGCCCATATCCACTTCAGTAGTCCTATGGCATTCAATACACCATCCCATGGTGAAATTATTTGCCATTTGTACTACGTTCATGGTATCAATTTTTCCGTGACATGCTTTACAAACAACATCTATTTGGTCATTAGGATGTTTTTTGTTGAAGGAATTGATAATGGCCTGCTCTCCAGCAACTACGTGCTGAGAGTGATTGAAGTAAACAAAATCAGGCATATTGTGAATTCTAGTCCATTCCACAGGTGTTTCTTTGCCGGTATAGGCCATTTTTTGAGGATCCCAACCAGTGGATGCATAGAGAATTTTAATCTGATCATTGTAGAAGTCTCTGTCGTGGCCTGGTTCTAAATATTCTCCTTTGTACTCAGAAATAGCTTTGTGGCAGTTCATACATACATTTAGAGAAGGGATTTCAGAAACTTTTCCATATTTGGCACCAGAGTGACAAAGCTGACAGTCTATTTTATTGATTCCTGCGTGAATTTTATGTGAAAAGTAAATGGGTTGTTCTGGTTTGTATCCTTTGTATACACCAATCCACATCATCCAATTCCAAACTCCGTAGGCAGCTAAAACGGCTAAAATGGCCATAAAACCTTGGCCTACTATCTTATATTTGGCGTACAGCTCACTGAAAGATTGTATTCTTGTTTTATTGAGTTCAGAAAGTTCCTCAGATTGACTGAGTTTTACCAATTGTCTTATTTTGAATAAGATCCAGATTAATAAACTAGCGATAGCAAAAAGTGAAATCATGACAATTTTTGTAGTCGCTTCACTTTCTTTTTGTGCATTTATAGCATTGAGGTCGGTAGCATCATTTTCTTTTTTGGGTTCAGCAGCAGCAGGCTCAGCAGGAGGGTTGGAGGTATAGGCTAATATATTATCAATATCCTCCTCTGAGAGATTCGGAAATTGTTGCATTTCAACTTTTCCGTATTCCTCAAAAATTTTGTTGGCATATTTATCTCCAGAGGCTCTGAGTGCTTTATTGTCTTTTACCCACTTTTGGAGCCAGTCGCGGTTGATATTTTCTTCTTTTTGAAGTTTTTCGACAATGCCTTTTAACGGAGGACCAATTAATTTTTTGTCAAGTGTGTGGCATGCTGTACAATTTGTTTTGAAGAGTTCCGCTCCTTTTGCAGGGTCCCCTTGGACGTCTTGTGCTTTATAAAGAGCGCTGGTTGATAGCAAAATGCCTATTGCAATCAGCCCTTTCTTATGATGCTTTCTCCAATCAATCATTTAATTAATCTTGGTTAGTTAATTTTTGATACTATTATGATATAATTCGGCAAAATTACTATTTTAACACTATATTAACGGACTTAAAATTGATCGAAATGGTATTTTTTAATAATTTATATCAATTCTAAATTACTTTCAGGAATTAGTTTTATTTTTGTATAAAATAACGTTTAAGTAAATGGAAAAAATATTGAAGATAGGGCTTATTGCAGCTTTATTTTGTTTTCAAAATATTTGTGCCCAAACTATGGTTACGAAAAGTGATAGTATCAATGGTGGGGTATATTTTACTCAGATGGATAGTAGAATAGATGCCTTACTTGTGAAATCTGAGGGCAATTGCAGGATTTCTAAAACCCCAGTTGTATCAAACAGCAGTGGAGTAAGAGGGGCCGAAGCTACTGATGTCAGACCTTTTAGGGCTCCTGCGAAATCAACTTCTGTACCCAGATCCTTGACTACTGCTGATATATGTAGAAATACCCCCAAGTTAAGCGGATATAAAATTCAAGTAGCCATTACCAATAATGGAGCAGATGCGAACAGAATAAGATATGAAGTGAGGCGGAATTTTCCCGATTTGAGAATAGAGTTGGATAGCAGCCTTAGGCCCAATTATAAAATTCTGGCAGGCAGTTATTTTAGTAAGTCTAGCGGTGCCACCGATCTTAAAAGGGTTAGGCATATATATACCAGCGCTGTTTTGGTACCGTATAGAATTTTTTGTGTAGAAGCTAAATAAAAATAAAAAACTTGAGATTAATCTCAAGTTTTTTCATCCTGCTCTAAAATAATAAGGCTTATGAAGACTATTCAATAGAGGAACAGCTTAAATTGAAACAATAAAAGCCTTAATTTTTTACCAATAGTCGGAAGCCTTCTCCATGAACATTAATAATTTCTAAGCCCTCGTCTTCTTTTAAAAGTTTCCGAAGTTTAGCAATATAAACATCCATACTCCTAGCAGTGAAATAGTTTTCTTTCTTCCATATTTTTCTTAGTGCCAGATCTCTCGGCATAAAATCATTGCGATGGATACAGAGTAATTTTAGGAGCTCATTTTCTTTTGGGGATAACTTGTACTCTTTATCATGTACCCTTAGTTGACGTAGCATAGAGTCAAAGTAAATATTGCTGATTTTAAATTGCTCTTGCTCTTCATCCTCAATAGATGAACTTCTCTGCAGGACAGCTTTTATTTTATAGAGTAAGAGTTCTGTATCGAAAGGCTTGGTGATGTAATCATCAGCACCAATCTGATAGCCCTTTAAAATATCTTCACGAAGGTTTTTAGCCGTTAAAAAAATTATGGGGATATTTTTATCTATTTTTTTTATTTCTTCCGCTAATGAAAAACCGTCTTTTTTGGGCATCATCACATCGGTGATGCAGATGTCGTATTCGTTTTCAGTAAATTCTTTTAATCCTTCTTCTCCGTCAGCTGCCAGGGTTACATCAAAACTGTTAATGGTTAAATAATCTTTTAGTACAGCTCCGAAGCTCTGGTCGTCCTCTACGAGTAATATTCTGTTGTTCATTTTGTAATGTTTTTGTTAGACGATTAGTGGAAGTTTTATGGTAAAGGTACTTCCTTTTCCTTTTTGAGATTCTACAAGTATTTGTCCTTTGTGAAGCTCAATTATTTTTTTTACATAGGAGAGTCCCAGACCTTGCCCTTTTACATTATGGATATTTCCGGTTTCTTCTCGAAAAAATTTTTCAAATATTTTATTTTTATTATAGGTTTCCATACCTATACCCTTGTCTGAGATTTCAATTATATACCAGTTGCCTTCATTTCTTGTCGTAATCTTTATTTCAGGTTTTTCTGGTGAATATTTGTTGGCATTATCTAGCAGATTAACCAAGGCATTTGAAAAATGAAATTCATCGATTTTAAAATTGTATTGATCTGCTCCAAATACTTCTGTTAATGTGCCTTCTCGATTTTCTACAATTAGTCGGAAAGAACGGCTGATTTTTTTGATCAGCTCCCTTACATTGGTCTTTTTCAGGAAGAGTTTCATCTCATTGCGTTCTAATTTGGACATGTTCAGAACGTTTTCAACCTGTTTTTTCATCCTTAGGTTTTCCTGTTTAATAAGTCCTGAATAATATTTTACCTTTTCTGGGTTGTTTGCGATTTTATCATTATTGAGAGAATCTGTCGCCACTGAAATCGTAGCGAGGGGAGTCTTGAATTCATGAGACATATTGTTGATAAAATCTGTTTTGATCTCTGAGATTTTCTTTTGTCGGCTCATATAGCTAATGGAAATCACATAGATCCCTAATATGATAAGAAGAGAGAGTATGGTCCCCACGAGCATAGGCAGGTTATTTTCCACCAAAGAATAATCTTTGGTCGGAAAGGTTAGAACTAGAGTATAGAGGGTTTTGTACTGGTTGTCAGTAAAAAGTTCAAAACTGTAGCGCTGCTTGTTTGGGAAAGCTAAAAAATTTTGGTTGGCTAGTTTGGTTGGTTTATTATTCTTATCAAATACCGCAAATCCTACTGACGTATTAATCCCTTTAAGGCTCAGCTGGCGTTTAATGAGTCTTTCTAGTTCTTTAGAGTTAATGCGTTGTTGAATAGGCATGTTGTTGGCATTGACTTTTACCAATTGGGTGAGGGTAAAGTTGTTGCTCATCAAATCCTGATTCATTTCTGAAGTTAAGGGTCGAGGAGTATTATTTTTTAACTTGATTAAGCCTTCATCTCCATATAAATTGGTAAGCTCTAGATGATCCCCTGGTGTGGGAAGCGGAATATCTTTTTTTTCGATAATATTTTTAGAGAAGACGATAAGTCTTTTATTATTTGCAGAGTCTGTTACCGACTGAATATATTGTTGTGTAGCTTGTCCAGTATGATTTTTAATGGCGTTAATAAAACTGTTTTTGTTATGAGCATAATATTTTTGAACTTCTATATCCGTCACTTTCTCTTGAATATTATCCATAGATGCGTAGACCTTGTTCGAGAAATCTTGTTCCAAAGTACGGTAATATTCCTTAAGCCAATATAATTGCATGGATACGAAAACGATAAGCGATATCGTCATAAAAATGGATATAATAGGAATAAACTTATTATTCATTGGGCTCTCAAATATTTCTTAAAAATAGGAAATAAATTAAATTAAAGTGAAAAAAAATTGGATTAAAATGTGTTTAATTTCTTAAAAAGATGTTTTTTAACATAATATTTGGATTTTCAGGTAAGGCTTACCTAGATTCTATGATAGGAATTTAAGAATAATAAAAAAAGACTGCCTCTTCTTTGAGGCAGTCTTTTTTTATTCGAAAAGCCCTTCATCTATAAAGTATTGAATGATCGCTTTTCTCATCAGTAGGCTCTGTTCGTTAGATTTGAGTTCGGGTACGGGCTGGAGATTTTCATACTGAGGCCAGCCTTGCTCATATCCCAAGAATTTATAATAACCATAGGGTTCTAATAAACGACATACAGCAATATGGATAAGATTTAGTTTATCATCTTTAGAATAAGTTTGCTGTCCGCTTCCCAATTCCTGTATTCCGATAAGAAAAAGCAGTATCTCAATAGGAGGGTTGGGTTCGGTATTGAAATTTTTCTCAAAAAAAGTTTCTACTTTTTCCCAAAGCTCTTGTTCGTTCATCATGGCATAGAGGTTTTAGATTTAACTTCTATTTTATTTTCTAGCTTAAGAAGAAATGCATATTCAAAAGCATCGTCTTTCAGAGATTCAAATCTCCCTGAGGCTCCGCCGTGCCCCGAAGTCATATCTGTTTTCAGGAGTAATAAGTTATTGTCTGTCTTTAGATCGCGTAACTTTGCTGTCCATTTTGCAGGTTCCCAATATTGTACCTGGGAGTCATGGAATCCGGTAGTAATTAAAATATGAGGATAATCTTTTTCTTCTATATTATCATAAGGAGAGTAGGACTTCATATAGTGGTAATATACAGCATCATTCGGATTTCCCCACTCGTCATATTCTCCTGTAGTGAGCGGGATATTTTCGTCTAACATGGTAGTAACTACATCTACAAATGGAACCTGAGCAATCACTCCCTTAAAGAGCTTGGGTTCCATATTGATAACAGCGCCTATCAGCAGGCCTCCGGCACTTCCCCCCATGGCATAAAGATGCTCAGAAGAGGTGTAGTGCTCTTCAATTAAAAATTTGGAGGCGTCTATAAAATCGAAGAAAGTGTTCTTTTTAGAGAGCATTTTCCCTGCTTCGTACCATTCTCTTCCCAGATACTCTCCTCCTCGGATATGGGCGATAGCGTAGATAAACCCTCTTTCGAGTAAGGAGAGTCGTATATTGGAAAAGGTAGCATCTACAGTATGTCCATAGCTCCCATAACCATAGAGTAAGAGGGGAGTGTTTTTACTTTTAGGGGTATTTTTATGATATACAATAGAAATTGGGATTTGTTGTCCATCTCTTGCGGGAGCCCAGATTCTTTCCGAAATATAGTCTTCTGGTTTAAAGTATCCTCCCAGTACTTCTTGTTGTTTTAAAATTTTAGTAGAGCCCGTTCTCATATTGTACTCGTAAATGATGGAGGGACGGGTGAGGGAAGTGTAGCCATAACGCAATACTTCCGAATTGAAATCTAGGTTGATACTAATATAGGCGGTGTAGGTAGGGTCTTGAAAATCAATGCTATTGTACACTCCGGTTGTCCAGTTTCGAATGTTAATCTTTAAGAGTCCTTTTTCTCGTTCTTCTATAACCAAATAATCGTTGAAGATTTCAAAGCCTTCCAGTAAAACCCCTTCACGGTGGGGAACTACCTCTGTCCAGTTTTCTTTAAGGGTTTGCTCAATGGGAGTCTTGACAAGTTTGAAGTTGGTGGCGCCTCCGGCATTTGTAATGATATAAAAATCGGTTTCAAAATGCTCCACAGAATACTCAAGATAGGGCTCTCGCGGCTGAATAATCTGCCATTGGGCAAAAACATTGTCGGCAGGAATAAAGCGCATCTCGTCTGAAATAGTACTGGAGCTTGAGATGATAATATATTGAGATGATTTCGTTTTGAATACATTTACGTCGAAAGTATCATCTTTCTCATGGTACACTAGGACGTCTTCTTGGGCTGAGGTACCTATTTTATGTCTGTATATTTGAAAGGCTCGCAGGTTTTTATTCTTTCGGATATAGAAAACATATTGGTTGTCCGAGGACCACACGGCTTTTCCTGTTGTATTTTCTATTCTGTCTTTCAGGATTTCTCCCGTTTCTATATCTTTAAAGTATATCGTATAGATTCTTCGACTTAAGCTATCATAAGAATAAGCTGCTGTTTTATTGTCTTCACTGATGCTAAGGCTTCCAATTTCGAAAAACTCCAATCCATCTGCCAGAAGATTGGAGTTCAGAATGATTTCTTCATCAGCATCTAAAGTTTGATGCTTTCTGCAGAAGATAGGATATTCCTTTCCTTCCTCATACCGAACAATGTACCAGTAGTCGTTAAAAAAATAAGGTAAAGAGGTGTCATCTTTTTTATAGCGCGATTTCATCTCTTCATACAGCAGATTTTGAAGCTCTTCAGTATCTTTCATAATATCAGCTGTATAGCGGTTTTCCTCTTCTAGATATTGTATGACTTCTGGCTTTTTTCTTTCGTTGAGCCAATAATAAGGATCTAATCTCTCGTCTCCGTGTTTAAGGAGAATATGATTTATTTTATTTGCTTGGGGTCTTTTCATATAAGGTAAGCTGAATAATATGCGGATTAAAATTAAATAAAAAAGCCATCATAACCTCAATAGGCTGATGGCTTTACTATTCGTTAAGCAAAGTTATTTGTTATTTGCTGTGATAAATCTTTCCAAGGCCATCGTCATAGATGGGGATTCTTTTGTGGGAGCCATGAGGTCTACATGAAGACCTAGTTCTTCGGCGGCTTGTTGAGTCGTTAGCCCGAAGACACCAATCTTGGTGTTTTCCTGTTTAAAATCAGGGAAGTTCTCAAATAGAGATCGGACTCCCTGAGGACTAAAAAATATAATCAGGTCATAGGTGTCAATGCTCATATCTTTCAGATCGCTACACACTGTTCTGTACATAATGGCTCTTTTCCATTCCACTCCGACTTCATTTAGCACCTTAGGAAGGTCTTCAGTAAAGACGTCAGAGGAAGGAAGAAGATAGTTTTCAGTATGATGTTTCTTTAAGAGAGGTAAAAGATCTTTGGCTGTCTTTCCACCGAAGCTAATTTTTCTCTTCCTGTAAACAATGTGTTTCTGCAGGTAATTGGCTATAGCTTCAGACTGGCATATATAGCGCATGGTATCTGGAACAGCAAAACGCATTTCTTCTGCCAGACGGAAATAGTGGTCAATAGCATTTTTGCTGGTAAAAATAATACCAGTATACTGGCTAAGATCAATTTTTTGCGCCCGAAGTTCTTTAGCATCAGCACCCTCTACATGTATGAAGGGCCTGAAGTCAATCTTTACCTTAGCCTTCTTAACTATCTCGCCGTAAGGTGAAGTAGCTAAATTAGGAGCCGGTTGAGAGACGAGAATCGATTTAATTTTCATCAATTTATTTTTAAATGACTAAAAAAATAAAAATTTCCATATTGCCAAATGGGGTAAGATTTGGAGTGTGCAAATATACAAAAATTTATAATACCATTCCTGCGGAAGGGTAGGACTGGCGCTAAAAAGTAAAAAAGCTATCTTGCATAGCATAATACAAATTAAGATAAAAATGTAATACTCTAAGGCTTGAAAGCGATTGATAGGAAAAAAATAAAGTGCAATTGTCATCGCACAAAACAAGATAGTGATGACTCTGAAAAATTTTCCGAGATTAAACATATAGGATTTCCAGCGTTGCATGTTACCAGAGCAAGTGAAAAATAGATAAGAAAATAGATATTTTCCACTATAGAGTACCAGATAACTCACAAAAGTAAAACCAAATTTATTTAAAGAATAACCATTTAAGTGTAAATTTTCTGTAATGAACTTCGGTACGATAGGAATATATTGTGAAAGTAGAATAGAGAGGATAAAGATATAGATGAAACTTGATAAAATGCAGCTAATACCCACATTATTACTCTCTTCTAGGGAAAGTTGTAAGTCCTCTATAAAAGAAACTTCTTTATTCAGTATCTTAGATGAGATGATGTAGAGGATAATAATCCCTATGATACTGTAAATTATCCAATCATTGTTTTCTATAACTCTAATCAATGGAAATTTTTATTGCAAAATAAACACATTATATTCTCTTAACAAAATTTAGTTTAGAATAACTTATCTTTGTCCTCAATTTATATGAAAAAATTAGTTGTTATCCCTACTTTCAATGAGAAAGAGAATATTGCTGATATCATAAAAGCTGTAATAGGATTAGGGCAGGATTTCCATATTCTAGTGGTAGATGATTCATCTCCAGATGGTACATCCCGTATCGTGGAAGATCTGAAATTAGAACACCCCAATGAGGTTTTTCTGTGTATAAGGAAATTAAAGGAGGGCTTGGGGAAAGCTTATCTTGAAGGTTTTAGCTGGGCTTTAGCAAGTGGTTATGATTATATCTTTGAGATGGATGCCGACTTTTCACACAATCCTCAGGATCTGCCACGATTATACGAAGCTTGTCAAAGGGCTGATATGGTAATCGGTTCGCGCTACTCTAAAGGTGTAAATGTGGTAAACTGGCCTATGGGCAGAGTACTGATTTCTTATTTAGCTTCTAAATATGTGCGGTTTTTGTTGAGGATCCCTATTCATGATACTACAGCTGGTTTTGTATGTTTTTCCAGAAAAGTATTAGAAGACATAGAGTTGGATAAGGTTAGATTAAAAGGTTATGGATTTCAGATAGAAATGAAATTTAGGGCTTACAAAAAAGGATTCAAGATAGAAGAACTGCCGATTGTTTTTACCGATCGCACAAGAGGGGAATCTAAAATGAGTGTTAATATTTTTCAGGAAGCATTGTTTGGAGTACTCAGCCTGAAGTGGAAAAGCTTAATGAATAGATTATGAAACCGGTGATTGTCTATCTATGCCTCATATGCCTTTTAGCATGTTCAAATGTAGAAGAACCTAAAAATCTCATCTCAAAGGAGGAGATGTCCTCCATATTTGTAGATATGGCTATCTATGAGGGAACATTCAATATTAATCCCCAAGCTGATATCAAAGGGGTAAGCAAATATATTCTACAAGAGCATAAGATATCAGGAGAGCGCTTTTTGACGAGTTATAATTATTATTTAATTCAGAAGGAACTGCCGGCTATCTTTGATAAAGCTGAGGAGAAATTAATGCAGAAAGATCCTAAACTAAAAGCATACATTGAAAAGAAAAATAAAGAAACAAAAGTTTCCAAATAGTATATGAAGAAGTTTTTTGAAGTAGAAAAGTTTTCAGCCCAGGGAAAAGCCAGGGCGGGTATTATGACTACAGACCATGGAAGTATACATACGCCTATTTTTATGCCAGTGGGGACTGTGGCCAGTGTTAAAACAGTTCACCAAAGGGAGCTGAGTGAAGATATTAAAGCTCAGATTATTTTAGGAAATACCTATCATCTCTATCTGCGCCCAGGAATGGAGGTAATGCAGCAGGCTGGCGGCTTGCATAAATTTATGAATTGGAAGGCTCCGATACTTACAGATAGTGGTGGTTTTCAGGTCTTCTCTCTAGCTTCAAGCCGTAAAATGAGTGAGGAGGGTGTGAAGTTTAAGTCCCATATTGATGGGAGTTATCATTTTATTTCTCCTGAAATTTCGATGGAGATACAACGGAAAATAGGCGCGGATATCTTTATGGCATTTGATGAGTGTACGCCTTATCCCTGTGAATACAATCATGCCAAACGCTCCATGGAGCTTACCCACCGCTGGTTGAAAAGATGTGTTTCGTGGAACGAAAATAATCCCGAATACTATGAACATACTCAAAGATTGTTTCCTATCGTACAAGGCTCCGTGTATTCTGATTTAAGAAAGATTTCAGCTGAAATCATTTCCGAAGTAGGCGCCCAAGGAAATGCTATAGGAGGGCTCTCTGTGGGAGAACCTGAGGAAGAAATGTACAGGATAACAGATGAAGTGACGGATATTCTTCCTAAAAATAAGCCCCGATATTTGATGGGGGTGGGGACACCCTGGAATATTTTGGAATCCATTGGGCATGGAATCGATATGATGGATTGTGTTATGCCTACGCGGAATGCCAGAAATGGAATGCTCTTTACATGGAATGGAGTGGTCAACATTAAAAACGAAAAATGGAAAAAAGATTTTTCGCCTTTAGATGAATTTGGAACCTCATATGTTGATAGAGAATATTCTAAAGCCTATGTGCGCCATCTTTTTTCTGCACGGGAATATTTGGGTAAGCAGATTACCTCTATTCATAATCTAGCTTTTTATTTAGATTTGGTAAAAGCGGCGAGAGAACATATCTTAGCTGGAGATTTCTATGAATGGAAAAATAGCGTAATACCTCAATTAAAAAACAGACTATAGCCTTTGAGTATCATTGATAAATATATTATCCGGAAATTTCTAGGGACTTTAGCCTTTATGTTGGCCCTTATCTCTATCATTGTTTTGGTGATAGATATTCAGTCTAAAATGCCTCGTATAGAAGCGAGCCACTTAAAAATAGGAAACTTTCTTATTCATTTTTACCCCTATTGGCTCATCTATTTAGTGATGACCTTTATGTCGATCTTGGTTTTTATAACTGTGATATTTTTCACTTCTAAAATGGCTAATAATACTGAAATCGTAGCTATCGTCAGTGGAGGAGTGAGCTTTCATCGATTCGCCCGACCTTATCTTATAGCTGCGCTATTATTGGCGTCATCTATACTCGTTGTCAATCATTTTATTCTTCCTTGGGCGAATGTCAAGAAAAATAAATTGATTATTTATACTTATAGCACAACTAAACAGCGTAAATTTACTGATAGGCGACAAATATCGACTCAGATTTCTCCCAAAGAATTTGTTTTTATGAATAGCTACGATCCCGAGGCTAAAAGTGGGGATACATATCTATTTCAAAGATTTGATAAAAACAGGAAATTAATTTACCAAATTTCGGCTGAACAAGCGGCCTGGGATCAGAAGAAAAAGAGTTTTTTACTCACCAATTTTTATGAAAAATCCATCAATAAAGACAATACCGAAAAACTCTCTAAAGGGGAAGTTAAGTACCAGAAATTAGGAGGAGATCCGGAGGAAATATTTCCGAATGAGTTATTGGGAGAAAATAAAACGACCCCAGAGCTTATTCGGTTTATACGCCATGAAAAAGAAAAAGGAAATGCGAATGTAGCTGCTTATCAAAACGAGCTTTATGCCCGTACGGCCATGCCCTTTTCCATTATTATACTAACTTTTTTGGCTTTATCGCTTTCTTCACAGAAGAAAAGGGGGGGGTTGGGGATTAATCTCGCTATAGGGATTTCTTTGGCGTTTGTATTTGTATTTTCATTTGAAGTCTTAAAGTTGGTGTCCACCTCGCAGACGCTGCCGCCTTTATTGGCGATGTGGTTGCCGAATATAGTTTTTGCTCCGGTTGCTTTTGTTTTGTATTGGAAGCGAGCCAATCAATAAAGGAGATTAATCTCTTTATGGAAAAATTTTTCAAAACCACTTTCCAATTCTACATGGAGGAAGCCTTCTCTATCGGCATGGGATATAATGCCATTTTGTCTGATGTTATGGATCTCAAAAACAGATATTTTCTCTCTTCTAAACAAATGCTCATTGTACAGTTTTAGAAGTTCTTCTTCCTCAGGTGGAAGAAAAATATGTTCACAAAGATGATCGTGTAGTTCTTGGGCGAAAGTATGTAAATCCGGACTGAGTTGAGTTTGGGATTTAATAGATCCTGCTTTAGATAAACCACCAAAGTCTTCTTGTAATATATTGATGCCCAGTCCTATGATATAAAAATTGGAGTTTTTAACTCTTTTTTTCTCAATTAGGAGGCCTGCTATTTTTTTATTTTGTAGGATAATGTCGTTAGGCCACTTGACCTTCACATCATTTTCGGTAATTTTGGCAATAAAATCGCGAAGTAGCAGAGCGGTATAAAAGTTGAATAGACTAAAGGGTAGTCGGATGCGATTAGCTTCCAGAATAAAAGAATAGGCTACATTTTTATTTTTTTGAATTTCCCAAGTATTTCCATATTGGCCCCGCCCCTTGGTTTGATCAAAGGTGTAAACTGCAGATATGCCATTGAGATCTGGCTGTGATAATTGAGAAACCACATCGTTAGTAGATTCCACACTGGAGAGGTAAAATAAGCTATTCATATTTTTTGAAGTGAATAAAGGAAATTTGAAATAAAAAAAAGTAACTTTGCAAATATTACAATTTTTTGAATGAGTAAAAATACACAAAAACAGCAACTAACCGAAAAAATACTTGAAGCTATTCAGGATACCAAAGGAGAAAATATTCAGGTTTTAGATCTCTCGAATATAGAAAATACGGTTGCCGATACATTTATTATATGCAGTGCGAATTCCAATACTCAGGTTGCTGCCATTGCCGGGAACGTAGAAAAAAAAGTCAGAAATGATCTGCAGGACCGCCCTTGGCATGTAGAGGGCGCGGACAATTCACTTTGGGTATTAGTAGATTATGTTTCGGTTGTGGTGCATATTTTCCAAAAACATATCCGTGAATATTACGATATAGAAAGTCTTTGGGGGGATGCCAAAGTCATAAAAATAGAATCTTAAAAAGCATAACTTACCTAATTTTAAGCGAAATAATGAAGAGTAAAGGATTTAATTGGTTTTATTTGATCTTTGTGGCAGTATTGCTAGTGCTTTTTCTCCCAGGTCTGATGTCTCCATCGGAGACAAAAAAGATGGATGAAAAAGGCTTTTATGCCTTATTGAGTCAAAATAAAATTAAAAACGTAATTGTATTAAAAGACACCGATATAGCACAGGTTTTTTTAACATCTGAAGCAAAAAATGATCCTGCGCTGGTGAAGAAAAAACACGCACCATCACCAATGATGGGCTTTATGAAAGAAGCCCCTGATTTTACGGTGAACCTTGGGGATCTAAAATATTTTCAGGAGCGTTATAATGCTATCATTGATGCAGACCCTAATATAAAATCCAAACTAACATTTGATACCGAAAGTTCGCCATGGAGCAGCTTTTTAATGAATGTATTAGTGTGGGTAGGGATTATGATTCTCTTTTACTATATCTTTTTTAGAAAGATTGCCGGAGGTTCCGGCGGTGCGGGAGGACAAATTTTTAATATTGGGAAATCCCGAGCTAAACTTTTTGATGAAAAAGAGAAGGTTAATGTGAGTTTTAAAGATGTAGCCGGGTTAGAGGGCGCTAAAGAAGAAGTTCAGGAAGTTGTGGATTTTTTAAAAAATTCAGATAAATATACCCGATTGGGGGGGAAGATACCAAAAGGTGTTTTATTGGTAGGACCTCCGGGTACAGGTAAAACATTATTAGCCAAGGCAGTAGCAGGAGAAGCGAAGGTGCCTTTCTTTTCTTTGTCGGGTTCAGATTTTGTAGAGATGTTTGTAGGGGTGGGAGCCTCTAGAGTACGCGATTTATTTGCGCAGGCAAAAGCAAAATCACCAGCTATTATATTCATTGATGAGATTGATGCCATTGGTAGAGCCAGAGGCAGAGGCAATATAACTGGGGGCAATGATGAAAGGGAAAACACCTTGAATCAGTTATTGACTGAAATGGATGGTTTTGGTACCGACACCAATGTCATTGTAATGGCAGCCACTAACCGTGCAGATATTCTAGACAAAGCCTTGATGCGTGCCGGACGCTTTGATAGATCCATATATGTGGATTTACCTGAAATGCATGAACGCAAGCAAATTTTTAATGTACACCTCCAAAAAATTAAATTAGATACTTCTGTAGATGTAGATTTTCTGGCCAAACAAACTCCTGGATTTAGTGGTGCAGATATAGCAAATGTTTGTAATGAAGCCGCACTAATTGCCGCAAGAAATGGCCATGAATCGGTTGATAAACAGGACTTTTTAGATGCTGTAGACCGAATTATTGGAGGGCTTGAAAAGAGAAATAAAGCAATAAAACCTTCCGAAAAGCGCAGAGTAGCTTTTCATGAAGCTGGACATGCAACCGTTAGTTGGTTGGTAGAGCATGCTGCACCTCTTTTGAAGGTAACCATTGTACCAAGAGGCCGATCTCTGGGTGCTGCTTGGTATTTACCAGAGGAGCGACAATTAACCACTACCGAGCAAATGCTTGATGAGATGTGTGCAACTTTAGGAGGAAGAGCGGCTGAGCAGGTGGTTTTTGGGAATATATCTACAGGAGCTCTTTCGGATTTAGAAAGGGTGACCAAGCAAGCACAAGCTATGGTAACTATTTATGGGTTGAGTGATGTCGTTGGAAATTTGTCGTATTACGATAGTTCGGGGCAACAAGAATATACATTTGGAAAACCCTATTCTGAAGAGACGGCGAAGCTCATCGATAGCGAAATTCATAGAATCATAGAAACCCAGTATAAACGCGCTGTGGAAATTCTCTCTACCCATCGAAATAAACTAGATGCTTTAGCCTCTAAGTTATTGGATAAAGAAGTTATTTTTAGAGAAGATCTGGAAGAGATCTTTGGAAAGAGAGCTTGGGATCCTGAATTGACAGAGCAGCCTCTTTCTGCTACAGCTGAAAACAACACTATTGAGTAAGACTTAAAAACATTTCCTGTATTGAGAAAATATAGGAAATGTTTTTTATATTTATTGCAATAATTAGAAAGATTTAAGTTGAGCGTTTTTAAAAAGTTTTTTAATAAGTTATTTAATTTAGAAGAAGAGGAACTGACTTCTTTTCGTCTGGAAGATCAACTGAAAAATGCTGATCTTGATTATAAATTTGCCCAACTTTTCACCCATTCGGGAGGCTTTTTTAATTATTGTGCTAATGAAACTGAAGCTTTACAATCCTTGAATTCTATACTTAAGCTGGAGGAAGTAAGATCTATTTTTTGCTGTGATCAGGATTTACAGAATTTCTTGGATGTGGTAAAAGTTCCTTATACAGAAGATTTGGATCTAACCAACGATGCTGCTTTTATCTCCTGTGAATATTTAATAGCTTTTGACGGGCGTATTATGCTTTCCTATAATAATATTAAACATTTTCCCTCTTCCTCGTTGCCTAATAAAATTATTATTATGGCTAACATTTCTCAGATTGTAGCGAATCTTAATGACGCCATGATGAAGGTAAAGCGTCGCGGTAATTTGAAAAACCTTACCTCTATTAGTGGAAATATTTGTAAATTGGACTCCCCTCATCCGAATAATACTAAACTTTTCTTACTTTTGCTGGAAGATTAAAAGATATCATTTTGGATAAAAATCTCATACAGCGCTTAGTCTCAGGATTGATATACGGATGCATAATATTTCTTTGTACAACCTCCTATGGTGCTACTTTCTTTTTAAGAGTCTTTTCATTACCTCTACATCAATCTTACCTCTATTATGGATTGATAACTTTTTGCATGCTGGTGGGGCTTTATGAATGTATAAAAGTAACCAAATTGAAATCTTTTTGGCAACTTGTGTGCACCCTCGTATTAGTCGGATGCCTCTATTATCGTTTTTCTTATAAGTTTTTCTATCAGTATTTTTATACAGGGATTCACATCATTGATATCTTTGCTATTGTTCTGCTGATCTTAGTTTTTATTACACTTTTCAAATATCCTCAAGAAGTACAGCGTGTTCCCGGGAAAATGATTCTTTCCGTTGTATATCTTACCATACCTTTTGGATTTGCCTTAGGTTTACCCGATTATTTACCTTATAATACTTATTTCAGCACAGAAGTTTTTATGCTCTTTGTATTGATTTGGAGTAGTGATTCCTTTGCATATATCACCGGACGTTTGCTGGGGAAACATAAGATGGCTCCTAGCATAAGTCCTAAAAAGACATGGGAAGGATTTATTGGAGGAGTGGTGTGTACTGTGGCCTTAGGCTATGCTATAGAATATAAATTTCCCGATATGAAAGGCAACTGGATAGTTGTAGGGTTTTTAGTTGCACTATTTGCGCCTTTAGGGGATCTGGTAGAGTCGCAAATAAAAAGAATATTTAAGGTGAAAGATGCTGGAAATATTATACCAGGGCATGGAGGGATTCTAGATAGATTAGATAGCTTTATGCTTTGTGCTCCTATATTATATATTTATTTTATGATTTTAACAAGATTTTAGATGAAATTTCACAGAGAAGGAAAAGGAACTTTAATTACGGTTTTATTAGCAATTATTATTATTTCGATCAGTAGCATCTATTTTTTTAAGCTTTGGTCGCTTATCCTCATCGTTCCGCTGTTGATATTGTATGGATTTATCATATGGTTTTTTAGAAATCCAGACAGAGAGATACAAGATCACGTAGAGAATGTTATTGCTCCCGTAGATGGTAAAGTTGTCATGATAAAAGAAGTTTTTGAAGCAGAATTTCTGCAGAAAAAATGTCTCCAGGTTTCGATCTTTATGTCTCCACTTAATGTACATGTGTGTCGTTACCCTGTAAGTGGAGAGGTAATCTATAAAAAATACCACCAAGGAAAATATTTGGTAGCTTGGCATGAAAAATCCTCAGAACTCAATGAAAGGACTACGGTGGCGGTAAAAAGTAAACCAGGTGTAGAGGTCGTTTTTAGGCAGATTGCGGGCTATGTAGCACGTCGGATTGTATTTTACCCCGAAGTTGGTGATGTCGCAAGAGCGGGACATGAGTATGGATTTATTAAATTTGGGTCCAGGATGGATGTATTCTTACCTTTAGATGTTCAGATTTTTTGCAAAATAGGGGATATTACAAAAGGGGGAATAGATGTTATAGCCAAGCTCCCTGTAGAAATAAAATAAAGAAATTTCGATAAAAGAATGCCTTTGGCCTTTTTTTGCGCTTCCAGGTATACATAAAACTTACGATAAAAAAAGATTCGACTTACGAATCTTTTTTTATGTCTCCCATTATTACACAAGACTGTAATTATATTTTTATTTCCAATTGTTATTTAAGAGAGCCTAAATTATCATTTAACCTTTTCTATTTCTATATGACCAAACTTATAAGTCGTCTCCCTTGGACGAATCTCAATATTTTAAAAGAAACGTTAGCAGGTCTTACCGTAGCCATGACTATGATTCCTGAATCTATATCCTTTGCTTTATTAGCAGGACTTTCCCCTCTTACGGGGTTATATGCAGCATTTATAATGGGTTTGGTAACCGGGATATTAGGGGGCAGGCCTGGTATGGTATCTGGGGGTGCCGGAGCTACCGTTGTGGTGCTAATATCTCTAGTATCTGTACATGGAACACAGTATCTGTTTGCAGCAGTATTACTTGCCGGTATTCTGCAAATACTGGTTGGTGTTTTTAAACTCGGGAAGTATGTAAGACTTATCCCACAACCTGTTATGTATGGCTTTTTAAATGGTCTTGCGGTGATTATATTTATGGCTCAGGTAGAGCAATTTAAAATTACACAGAATGGAACAGAAGAGTGGATAAAAGGGGCAGCTTTATATATGATGCTGGGCTTAGCCATATTAACGATGACTATCGTTTTAATCTTTCCTCGTCTAACAAAAACTATCCCTTCTTCACTAGTAGCGATTATGCTTGTTTCGGGGATTGTGTATTTTTTGCATATCGATACTCCAAAAGTTGGCGATATTGCCTCAGTAACAGGTGTTCTTCCGTCCTTTGCCATCCCTCGAGTTCCTTTTACTTTGGAGACCCTAGGAGTCATCTTTCCCTATGCCCTGATCATGGCAGGTGTTGGCCTCATAGAGTCGCTTTTAACGCTCAATATGGTAGATGAGATGACGCATACCAAAGGCAAATCCGATAAAGAATCTATAGCACAAGGGGTGGCCAATATCAGCAATGGTTTCTTTGGAGGTATGGGTGGTTGTGCTATGGTGGGGCAAACCCTGGTAAATATAGGGGCAGGAGCCAGAACCAAAATTTCATCAATCATAGGTGCACTGAGTATACTCTTTATTATTTTGGTAGGAGGCCCTGTAATTGAGCAAATCCCTCGAGTTGCATTGGTGGGGGTTATGATAGTGGTAGCCTTTAATACTTTCCAATGGACCTCTTTTCAGATTGTGAATAAGATGCCCATATCGGATATTTTCGTGGGCATTCTAGTAGCCGTCATTACGATTCTCTTACACAATTTAGCCTTAGCCGTTATAATAGGGGTGGCAATTTCAGCCATTGTTTTCGCATGGGATAATGCTAAAAGAATAAGTGCCAGAATATTACTTGATGAGAAAGGGCATAAAATCTATGAAATTTCCGGATTGCTCTTTTTTGCAAGTTCCATCACCTTTAATGAGCTATTCGATATTCATAATGACCCTCAAAAAATTATTATTGACTTCAAAGGTTCTCGCGTTATGGATATGTCGGCTATAGGAGCTTTAAAGAAAGTTGTTCATCAATATGAGAATCAGAATAAAGAAGTGGTTTTACGCCATCTTAGTCGCGATTGCCGAAAATTATTGGATAAAGCTGAAGGATTTCTTCAAGTAAAGATTCAGGAGGATGTGGCAAAAACATAAGAAAATAAGGCTATAAGAATAGCCTTATTTTCTTATATAAAGGTAATTTTAATCAAAATTTTGAAGTTCCACAAGCTTTCGGTAGACATTATTATTCTCCATAAGTTGGCGATGAGTACCCTGTTCCACGATACTACCTCGCTCCATAACAACGATCCAGTCTGCTTTTTGTACAGTCGAGAGCCTGTGGGCAATGATTAATGAAGTTCGGTTTTTCATCATATTTTCTAGAGCATCTTGCACAAACCTTTCAGATTCGGTATCCAGTGCCGAGGTAGCCTCATCTAGAATCATAATTGGAGGATTTTTCAACACTGCACGTGCGATAGAAATCCTTTGTTTCTGGCCTCCGGATAATTTATTTCCGTCATCTCCAATATTGGTATCATAAGCCTCCGGTAGATTTTCGATGAACTCATGGGCATTGGCAATTTTAGCAGCCTTAATAATTTCCTCTGGGCTGCAATTTTCTTTACCCATAGCGATGTTATTGTATATGGTATCGTTAAATAAAACGGATTCTTGTGTTACCATACCCAGAATAGAGCGGAACTGCTGGAGGTTGAGTTCCTTTATATTGTGGCCGTCTACATAAATACTACCTTCCGTTACATCGTAAAAGCGTGCCAATAGGTTGGCAATGGTAGTTTTTCCACTTCCGCTTTGGCCGACTAAAGCAATCGTTTTGCCTTTTGCTAGACTAAGATTAAAGTTTTTTAGAATTGGATTTTCTTTATCATAGTAAAAGCCAACGTTTTTAAACTCTATTTTGTCTTGGAGTTCTGTAATTTCAATAGGATAGGCCACCTCCTTCACCTGAGCATCAGCATCCATAATATCCATGACCCGAATCAGAGAAGCTTCTCCTTTTTGAATATTTGAAATAGAGGTAGCTAGGCTTTTTGCTGGAGGTAGAATTTGAAAAAACATAGCTAAGAAGACCAAAAAATCCTCAGGATTAATACTGTGGTTTACAATAATCTCTTTTCCGCCGTACCAAGTGATCATCAGGAAAGTTAAAGAACCTAAAAATTCGCTCATCGGGGAGGCTAGTTCTCTCTTTTTACCTAGGTTCACAGAAGCAGTTATCCACTTATTCATCGATTTGGTAAAGCGTCTATCCAATAACTTATCCGCATTAAAAATTTTGATGATTTTAGAGGACTTTAGGGTTTCATCAACAATAGAGAAAATCCCCCCCAATTCCTTTTGAGCTTCATGAGAGTCCTTTTTTAAGCTTTTCCCTATTACGGAAATCAGGGTTCCCATAATAGGCAATACCAAAAGACTAAATAGTGTCATTTGGGGACTCAAGATAAATAGAGAAATTAAAGTGCTGATGAGCATAAAGGGAGAGTTAACCAGATCTACTAAACTTCCTAGAATATTGTTCTCAACCTCCCCGATGTCGTTAGACATTCTAGACATAATATCTCCTTTTCTTTGTTCGGTGAAAAAAGAAACAGGCAGGCTGAGAATTTTCCGATATAGAGTACTTCTTAGATCTTTCGTAACACCTACCCGGTAATAGATGAGCAGATAGGCTCCTAAATACCGAAAGATATTGCGCAGTAAAAATGCACAGGCCGTGATAATACATAGCCAGGCAAGTACCCTAAGAGCTCCGTGCTGGTGAATTTCACTGTCTATAATATCGTAGAAATAGTTTTTAATCCGAGAGGAAATATCATCTTTTTTTGAGGTTTGGCGCTCCATAGTACCGAAGAGCATTCCTAGAACAGGAAGTATGGTTGCTAAAGATGCAATCTGAAAAACAGAATAAAGAATATTAAAGAGGAGACTCCCGTAAATATATTTTTGATGAGGTTGTGCAAATTTTAGAATTCTGAAGTATAAATTCATCTATTTTTAGATTAAGTTACAAAGGTAATACATTTTACTCTGTATCATCAAAAAACCGTCCTTTAGGACGGTTCTCACTCAAAAAAAATCGTTGTAAGTCTATCGGAATCTGTCCACAGATTTTACGAGTTTCTCATCTTTACGGATGTAAGTGTTTGCAATCGATAGCATTACAATAGAGATGAGCGGTGATATTAACTCAATACCCTTCTCAGGAAAAAAAACTCCTCCGGGTAAAGTTAGTAGCCAGTAAACCAATAGGCCGATCAACAAGGCGTTTATAAAAATACTGATAGAATTCAGTAAGATTTGTCGTTTTCTATTTTTATAACTGAAAATGCTTATTAATCCCAGTAAAACGGAACTGCCTGCTGCGGTTTCCATAATCGGGAAATTAGAGGGAATCCAGGATGTGGTGTTCATCCATAGCCCTATAATAGCTGTTAACACAGCAAGAAACATCCAGATTGTTTGTATTCTTTGAAGCATCTTTAGCAATTAATTTATGCAAAAGTACTAATATTTTTTTGCTTTTAATAAAAAATGTGTAGATTTGCAGGCATAGAATCGCAAAGCGGGCAGGATCAATCGAATAAGCCCACCTCTCATATAATTTAAACTACATTTTTTATACCTTACACACATTTTATTAAATTTCATATGTTTGACATTGAAAGTCTAAAGTCAAAATCGAATACCGAATTGGCTAAAATCACAGAAGAATTAGGTGTTGGCGTTAAGAAAACTTCCGATATTAATGAAAAAATATACGCAATATTGGATTTTCAGGCCTCTAACCCTCAGATAATTAAAAATTATTTGGGATCTCAGGATAAGCAAAACGACGTGGCAGAAGAAAAACCTCAGCCCAAAAAAAGAGGGCGCAAACCTGTCGCCCAAAAAACAAAACAGAAGGCTGAAGAAACCCTAGAGTTTGAAGAAAAGCTTAATAAAGAGGAAACGTCAAAAGAAACCGCATCCCCTTTACCAGAAACTCCACAACCTGAAAAAAAACAGCGACGTAGAGTAACCAAGGCCGTAGTTTCTCCAGAAGTAGCTCCTGTTGAGGAACAAGAGACCGTAAAAAAAGAGAAAAAACTCGAGCCAGAGCCCGTATCTAAGGAAGAATCGGCAGCACCCGCAGTACAGAAGAATAAACACCAGTCTCCTCAGCAACATAATCATAATAAAGAGAAGAATGGTGAAGCTAAATCCGCTGAATCCCAAAAGAAAGAATATAACTTCGATGGGATTGTAACAGTGGAGGGAGTGTTAGAAATCTTACCCGATAATTACGGCTTTCTAAGATCTTCTGATTTTAGTTACATTTCTTCACCCGATGATGTATATGTTTCTACAGGTCAAATCAAAAATTATGGTTTGAAAACCGGAGATACTGTAAAAGGAGTTGTGCGTTTGCCTAAGGAAGGTGAAAAGTATTTCTCTTTACTACGCCCTACCGAGGTGAATGGTAGGGATTTAGCTTATATTAAAGATCGTGTAGCATTCGAGTTTCTTACTCCGCTTTTTCCTCAAGAAAAATTCAATTTAGCGGGTAAAAATGCAACCCTTTCCACTCGAATTGTAGACCTTTTTGCTCCGATAGGAAAAGGGCAGAGGGCCATGATTGTGGCACAGCCTAAAACAGGTAAAACCATGTTGCTTAAAGATATTGCCAATAGTATTTCTGCAAATCATCCCGAAGCTTATATGATCGTCTTACTGATAGATGAGAGGCCCGAGGAAGTAACCGACATGCAGAGAAGCGTAAATGCCGAAGTAATAGCTTCTACTTTTGACGAGGCGGCGGATAAGCATGTTAAAGTAGCGAATTTGGTATTATCCAAAGCTCAGAGACTTGTAGAATGTGGACATGATGTGGTTATTTTATTAGATTCTATCACACGTTTAGCAAGAGCTTATAACACCGTTACGCCAGCTTCAGGGAAAATATTGTCTGGAGGAGTCGATGCCAATGCGTTGCATAAACCTAAAAGATTTTTTGGTGCTGCCAGAAAAATTGAAGGTGGTGGATCTTTAACCATTATTGCTACGGCTTTAATAGATACCGGCTCTAAAATGGATGAGGTTATTTTTGAGGAGTTTAAAGGAACAGGTAATATGGAACTCCAGCTAGATCGTAAAATAGCCAATAAGCGTATTTATCCTGCTGTAGATTTAATCTCTTCTAGTACTAGAAAGGATGACTTATTGCATGATGAAACCACCCAGCAAAGAATGTGGATACTTCGCAAATACTTGGCCGATATGAATCCGGTTGAAGCGATGGAGTTTGTTAAAAAACACATGCAATCCACCTTGAATAATGAAGAGTTTTTGATGTCTATGAATAGATAGTCATGAAAAATATTATAAGCCTATTCTGTTTTTTTTGTCTTCCTCTTTCTGTAGGCCTAAAGGCCCAATACAGCTTACATCCCATGCTTTATGCGGGCTATACTTATCAAAATCAAAGTTTTGGTGAAGTCGGAGGAAGGCTGTTATTTTTAAAAAATGATGACATTTTATTCAGAATAGGTGCAGTCGCGGCTATGGGGGAAACACATGCGCGGCTTGCTATTATGCCAAAGGCGCAATTAGACGTTTTATTAAACTTTGAGAGAGGTGTAGATCTTTACCATTCTTGGTATTTTCTAGTGGGTTCGGAAACTACACCTACCTATATAGCTCCTAAGCTCGGCGTTAGTGTGTTGGGACTGGTCGATATTACAGGGGGGTATGCCTTTAATTATACAGGTGATTTATTACAAGGTAAGGAGCTTAAAGGTTTTAATTTTAATTTAACATTTAATTTTCCTTTAGTTATATTATCTAAAAAATAGCCAATTTATTTTATTTACATTTGGAGCTATTAAATTATTTTATAAATTAGCATTCGGAATCACTAAAAATGACAGTATAAGATAAAAATTTACTTTAAAAAATGAAACCCATGTATAGCAAAATATATTTGCTAAGGTCTTGGGTATTTTAAAGTAAATAGAAATGAAAACTCTGTCAGATTGTGAACTTATTATAGAATTTCAAAAAGGCAATGAAGTTGCTTTAGAAGTTCTCCTAAAGCGTTACCAACGCGAAATTTTTACCTTTATATTTTATAAGCTAGGAAATGAGGACCTGGCGAATGATATTTTTCAAGATACCTTTATGAAAATTATCGTGACACTTAAAGAAGGGCGATACAAAGATGAGGGAAAATTTTCATTGTGGGCTAAACGTATTGCTCATAATCTAGTGATTGATTACTATCGACTGAAAGCGAAAAACCCTAAAATTTCAGAATCTTCTTACGAAAATGAGGATTATTCGATCTTCGATATAATCAAAGAGCCCGATTCCAATGTGGAAGATCAACTTATACAGATTCAGATTCATCAGGATCTGCATAGGATGATAGCCTGTCTGCCTGATAATCAAAGAGAGGTCTTGGAGTTACGTTTCTTTAAAGAATTGAGTTTTAAAGAGATTGCAGAATATACAAAATCCAGTATCAACACTACCTTAGGCAGGGTGCGCTATGCTCTTATAAATCTTCGTAAAATGATGATAGAAAACCAAATTAGTTTGACGAGATAATAAATTGAGAATCCTAACGTTATATAGTAATAAAAGTGACTTCATATGAAACAACTTAACTCGTTAGGAAGAAATGCTTTGAAGCCCAAAAATTCAACTATACGTTTTCTATTGAATTATTCTAAAAGTATAAGAGTGATCAATACCAGAACGATTGACGGCGTATTATTCTCTAAAAATTAATGAGCAATTTTTTCTTTACATTTGTGCCTAAATTTTATAGAATGAGATTTAGGCACATTTTCTTGATGTAGACTATCCCGTTTATATAACCGTTCCAAAAATGGAAAATTAAAGATTGAAGTTTTACAGTATGGAAGGTCTCTTGGTTGGCTATATTTTGGACCAAAAGGCTGAATAATTTCAAACCTGACCATACAAATGTTCCGGCGAGAAAACTCAAAGCTAACTTATTGTAAAATCTTTAAATGTACTTGTTTTTAGAAACAGCCCTTTTTTGTATCTTGGATTTATAACTCCCTCCCTAAAAAATATAACTTACACATAAAGTTTTTAAAACTAAATAGTTATATGTGTTTTTTTTATCGAACTCAGGTTGCAAGCATTCGCGGGATAGGTACCCATTCGTGCAAACGAAAATAGTGTTATTGGTAGTGGATGTCAAAAGCAACAAAACTTCAATTTACATTATAAATTGAGGTCAAACTTAAGAAGGAATAAAGAGAATAAAGACTTTTTCGAAATTAAAAAAAGCTATAAAAAAAGAACACCTCATTATGCAGAGGCGCTTGTTATTAAAATCCGAGGCTTTTTCTGACTCTTTTTAAAGTTTCTTCAGCGATGGGACGCGTCTTCTGTGCTCCTTTTTGGAGTATCTCCTCCAGCTCATAGAGATGATTCATGTAATAACTAAAAATTTCTCGCTCTTTTGAAAACCGCTCTAATAGAAGCTCTAGCAGTGCTTTCTTGGCATGTCCATACCCAAAGTTACCAGCAAGATATTTTTGACGCAGCGTTTCTGTTTGCTCTGGACCGCCTACCAGCTGATAGAGCGCGAATACGTGGTCCGTTTCAGGATCTTTAGGTTCTTCTAAACTTTTACTATCCGTTTCTATAGACATGACTTGTTTTTTGAGTTCTTTTTCAGGAAGAAAAATATTGATAATATTTCCCCTTGATTTACTCATCTTGTGCCCATCAGTACCCGGTACATATTTGGTGTTTTCGTGGAGTTCAGCATTTGGAAGCACAAAAACCTCACCCATCTGGCGGTTAAATTTTTCGGCGACATCTCGGGTAATCTCTAGATGCTGGAGTTGATCTTTTCCTACCGGAACAGATTCTGCACCATATAATAGAATATCTGCTGCCATTAAGATCGGATAATTAAACAGTCCTGTATTGATATCTTGCAGTCGGCTTGCTTTATCTTTAAAGGAATGGGCTAGCGTTAATCGTTGAAAGGGAAAGAAGCAGTCTAAAAACCAGGTTAACTCACAGGTCTGTGGAATGTCGCTCTGTCTGTAGAAGTGTGTTTTCTCAATATCCAGTCCACACGCGAGCCATGCGGCTGCAATTTGATAAGTATTTTGTCTTAGCTGTTCAGCATCTTTTATTTGCGTTAGGCTATGCAGATTGGCAATAAAGAAAAAAGATTCGTTATCGGCATCTTTAGCCAATTCAATAGCAGGCAGTATCGCCCCCAATAGATTCCCTAAGTGAGGGGTTCCAGTTGCTTGTATTCCAGTTAGAACTCTCATATAACAGTTTGATAAATTAACATTAATTTGTGCATAGGCGCAAATTTAAAGGGTTTCCATGCTATTTAAAAATTTATGGGCTATTTTATTTCTTGGTAAATACTCGTAAGGAACATCGCATATGATTTTTCTAATCGGGTGAAATCTCCCGATTTTAAATTCATACCTCCTTTCCCATAGGGATTGGATTTTATTTTGAAACCCGAAACCTGAAAATAATGAGCGCTTTGTTTTCCGCTTGAGCTCAACTTTATTGAGGATCCTAAAAATTTAAGAGTGGATAGGGTATAAATATCGCCTGGTTTGAGGGAAATTTTTTTGAAAGTGCGAGCCGGCAAAATAAATTTTTCGTTGTTAATGCTTATTTTGTGAGCAGAAGTAGGGGAGGCAATGATATAAGCTGTATCCTCCCCTTGTGTAGGGGTATCTACGTCCATAGGTAGATAGTAAAGGCTAAGATAATAATGCTCGGGATTAAAGGCTAGTAAACTTCCGTCTATGGACTCTAAAGCTTTTATATGGAAAGCATTGGCTCCCATTTTTTTTGCCTTGGTATAAATCGTGCGAAAGAGGTTTACATCATCTTGGCCCAGCCCCTTTACCTCAATCTCTCCCAGATATTCTGCCCCTTTGGTATTTTCGATCCGATAAAAATGTTTGTCTTTGTTATCATGAATATTCAGCATTTTAGATATGCCAACCCATTGAGCATTCAAGCCGATGCAGTGATACAAGAAGAAGATGAAAAAAAAATGTTTCATTTTTGATTTTGTAGGATGTTAATACATGCTTCTAAACTATTCTCCCAGTATTGAGGAGTGATTTTGTAATCTTTTTCGATTTTATCCAGACACAATGTACTTCTTTTAGGTCTCTTGGCTTTTGTGGGATACTCAGCAGTACTCAAAGGCTTTAATCTGACTTTTGAATAAGTAAATTGTGCAATCTTTTTAGCAAAACTGTACCAAGTGGTTTCTCCGTAATTCGAGAAATGATAAATTCCGAAGATCTTTTCAGTTTGTGAAATCATACACATAATAGCTTCGGCTAGATCATTTGCATTGGTAGGTTGTCCAAATTGATCATTCACAATACCCAATTCATCACGGCTATTAAAAAGATTGATCATAGTGGTCACAAAGTTTTTATTAAATTCAGAATATAGCCAAGAAGTCCTGATAATAATCGTTTTAGGGTTGTATTCCAGTGCTAGAACCTCACCCTCTCTTTTAGAATTTCCATAGATGCCAATGGGGTTTGTAAAATCTTCCTCTGCATAAGCCAGGTTGGTTTCACCATCAAATACATAATCGGTAGAAATATGGATAAGAATACTATCGTTTTCGGCGCATATTTTTGCTAAATTCTCTACGCCATAGGCATTGACGGCAAAAGCCTGCTCTGTTTCTTCTTCTGCCAAATCAACAGCAGTATAGGCTGAAGCATTCACACAATAGTCGGGCTGGAAATCTTCAAAAATACTTCTTATACGATCTTCATTTGTGATATCCAATTCTTGATAAGAGGTAAATAAAAATTCATATTCAGAATATTTTCCTTCCAGATTTCTCAGACAATTTCCAAGCTGACCATTGCCTCCGACGACTAATATTTTTTCCATTGTTTATTCTGTTTTCTTAGAGATTCGGTTCTATGTCCAAAGTGTTTTTCTGATATTTCTTTGCAATTTGACTCAAAGGAGGCTAAAGTTTCTGGCGAGCAAGGGATAACCCTTCTCTCTTTCATATTGAAATAAACAACAGTTGTCCACAGCACACTGTGAATTATTTCATTGCGAGCATCTTTCATTAATATTTCAACAACAGAAGTATATTCATCATGCTGAATAATTTTACTGCTAATATTCACGGTTATATTTGGTCTGACTTCTTTTAAATAAGTGATTTGGTTTTGAGTGACCACCCAGGTATTGCCAGTTTGACGGATATGATCTTCATAAGAGTATCCGCAAATTTCTTCAAAATGGTCCTCACGAGCATTTAACATATATTCCAAATATTTTGAATTACTGAGATGCCCAATAGGATCACAGTCTGAAAAGCGTATTTTGACTTGACTAGTAATTTCCCCTTCCATAAAGTTTTATTGTTACTGCGTACAAAAATAACAAAACCACCGCAATGGGTGGTTTTATTTATGAGACTTTAATAATATAATTAAAGACCTAATTGCTTTTTAACATCAGCAGTTATATCCAATCCTCCTTTGAAGATGAGCGCTTGGGAGTTGGCATCCAAAATATAATCTAAGCCTTTTGCCTTGGCTACAGCCGAAATAGCATTGTTCAGCTTTTGATCGATAGGAGCATAAAGCACCTCTTGCTTTTCAGCGACATCCTTCTGAGCTGCTTGTCCCATTTTTTGGATATTTTCTCCTTCCTTTTGTAGCTCAGCTTCTTTGGCGGCATCTTGTTTGCCTCCTTTTTGGTATTGCTGTACTTTATTCTGGAAAGCCTGTTGTAATTTAGTGAGCTCCGCTTGTTTCATTTTTCCAAGCGCCTCAAGCTGTTCATTAGCTTTCTTCATTTCAGGCATTACATTGAGAATACCTGCTACGTCTGCATGAGCAATTTTCTGAGCTTTGATAACAGTGAAAGACACCATCATGAGTACAGTTGCGAATAATACACTTAATCTTTTCATAGTATGATTTAAAATTTAATTTGTTTTTAATTTAATCTATTATTTTTATCAAAAACTATACCTAAATAGCTTTTACAATTGTTGATTCATTAAGAAATGTGTTTTCCAGCCATTAGGCTCAGTGCCGCCGATCGTCTTATCGAAGCCATAAGCAAAGTCAAACCCAATCAGTCCAAAGGCGCCCATATAGACTCTAATACCAAATCCTGCAGATCTTTTTAATTGAAAAGGATTATACTGGCTAAAGCCTTGCCATGTATTCCCGCCTTCCAAAAAGGTAAGAGCATATATTTTTGCAGTTTGTGACATAGATATGGGGTATCTAAGTTCAAAATTTACTCTATTATAAATAGTTCCTCCACCATAAGGCGTTACATCCGAATCGGAGCCTCCTGCGGAAGAGGCATCTTCATAACCGCGAAGCGGAATCAATTCACGGCCATCAAACCGACCATTGAATAAACCAACGCCTCCCATATAGAATCTTTCAAAAGGGGGAGCTCCCAATTGCTTATTATAACCGTTTAGAAAGCCCATTTCTAGTGAACTTCTTAATACAAGTTTACCTATGATCTGACTATAAGCATCGGCTTTCATTTTGATTTTATAAAACTCTAACCATCTATACTTATTAGCAGCAGACATGCGGTCATAATTCTTGTTCTGGAAAAGAGAATAAGGAGGGGTAAGTTTAGCGGAGAGTTCAAAATCAGATCCCGAGGTCTTAAAAAACGGATCGGGTCCGGCTGCATTTCTGGACAAACCTATATTCAGAGCAAAGTTATTAGCCTCTCCATTTTTCAAAGTTTCATTTCCGAACTGAAATGGATAGTTGTCAAATGCATAGCGTTGATAGGATAAACCCGTATATAAAGAGAAATAATCATCCGGCCAGCTTAGTAATTGATTTAATCCTGTATTGGCCGAGAAAATGTTCAGCTTTTGGGGCTCTCCATATTCATCCCGATATTTCACCCTAGAGTAGTTAAGACCAACCGAGAGTGCCGTAGGTTTGGTACCGAATAACCAAGGTTCTGTAAACGATATACTATAGTTTTGAAAATATTGTCCAGCTTGGGCTTGTAAGGAAAGAATTTGTCCATCTCCTTGAGGAATAGGGCGGAAGTCCTTAAGTTTAAAGAAATTCTTTAGCGAAAAATTGTTAAACGTCAGCCCTAATGTGCCAATAAAGGAATTTCCACCATATCCGGCCTGAAGCTGTACCTGAGAAGAACCTTTCTCTACAAGAGACCAGTGAATGTCTGCCGTATTATCCGTTGGGTTGGGTTTGATATCTTGTCCGATTTGTTGTGGATCAAAATAAGACATGCCCGCCAAATCAAAGAAAGTTCTTTTAATATTTGCTTTCGAAAATAGGTCGCCTGGGCGTGTTCTGAGCGATCTCAATATCACGTGGTCATGAGTGGTCACGTTGCCGCCCCACGTTACGCGATTCCACGTCGCTTTTGTCCCTTCATGAATTCTGACCTCCATATTAATAGTGTCATTTTTAATCGATTTCTCTACTCCGGTTACATTGGAGAAAAGATAACCGTTATCCATATAAGATGAAGCGATATCCGAATTATCTTCTTTCCCTCCATCTTCTCCTATTCTCTTTTTAAATCCTACAGAATCGTAGATATCACCTTTTTTATAGCCTAACAGCTTAGTTAAGGCTTCAGTAGAAAAAACCGTGTTTCCGACAAAAGTGATGTCTCCGATATAATATTTTTTACCCTCGTCTACTTTAACTTTGATGTTATATCCCTTATTATTACGGTTAACCGAATCAGAGACTACTCTCATATCTCTGAATCCTAATGAATTATAGTAATCTACAAGTGTTTTTTTATCCTCTTCATATTTATCTTTAATAAATTTAGAAGGTTTAAAGATACCTAAGAGAAAGCGCTTTTGCTTGGTGTTCTTAAATCCGTTTCTACGAAGTTTTGCCCCCGAAATACTATTATTACCCTCAAAATCTATACGGTCTATTTTAATGCGTTTTCCTCTGGAGATGTCGATGGTCCAGTCTACGAGATTAGAGTCTTTGGCATTGATTTTATCTTCAATACTAATTTTAGCATCTGAGAAACCCTTAGAGATATATTGTTGTGGAATATTGTATTTAAGGTTTGTCACCAGATTTTCGGTGATCTTTATCCCAGGCTTTAGATTATTATCTTTAATCAGTTTTTCGTTTTTAGACTTTCCAATTTTGATATCTTTTCCCTTAAATTTTACTTTTCCTAATTCTTTTAAATCCTGGAGTAAAAATCTTAAGGTAACATTTTGGCCTTCGACACTTTGTACATATACTTCTACTTCAGAAAAAGTTTGCGTATCCCACAGTTTTTTAATGGCACTGCTCAATCTCTGCCCCGGAATCTCAATAGGTTCCCCTTTGGAAAGGCCGGTAAAGCGCAAAATTTGTTCTGTCGTATATTTTTTAACACCATCAATTACAATGTCTTTTAAAATATAAGAGGGTTCGGTTTCTTGTGGGTTAGCAGCTTCGCTTTCCCGAGGAGTCTGTGGGGGGCTGACCTGACCATAAAAATGAGCTGATGCGATGAAAAGAAATATCGGTAAGGATCTAAACTTCATTGGTTGTGTGTCTTTTCTTTTTTATGTATTTAAGCTTTCTTAGCTTCTATTTGTTCACTTATCTTGCCATATCGGCGTTCTTTCTCCTGATATTGAATAATACAGTTAAAGAAGTCTTTTTTTGTAAAATCTGGCCATAAAATATCCAGGAATTGTAGTTCGGCATAGGCGATTTGCCAGAGTAAAAAGTTGCTAATACGAACCTCTCCGCTGGTCCTTATCATAAGATCTACAGGGGGGATATCTTTTGTATAAAGATGATCTTCAAATAACGAATGATCAATATCTTCAATATTTAATTCACCATTTTTAACATCTTTTGCAATAGATTGAACCGCTTGAATAATTTCAGCTTGTGCTCCATAGTTGAGCGCCAATATTAAATTACCGCCTGTATTGTTTCGGGTTAAATCCATAATATGGTATAACTGTTCTTTTACGATGGGAGGCATTTTGTTAATGTCACCGATAATTCTAAGCCGCAATCCTTTGGTGTATAAATCATCTGCTTCTTCGGTTAAAGTTTCAGCCAGAAGCTGCATTAAAGTAGCCACTTCGTCTTGAGGGCGTTTCCAGTTTTCGGTAGAAAAGGTATAAAGTGTTAAATATGGGATTTGAATTTCTTGACAAGCATACACTACATCTCTAACAGCCTGAATACCATTTCTGTGCCCATAGGTTCTCTCTTCACCCCGAGATTTCGCCCACCGTCCATTTCCGTCCATTATAATGGCAACATGTTTTGGTAGTGCGTTTTTATTAATTTTTGACTTCAATTCTTTCATAGCATGAATGGCTGCGTTAAAGCAAAATAGGGCTAAGATTACAGAGATATTTAAGAGATGAGAAAAAGGAGGCCCCGGGCTGTCCGTATTTCGCTATCCTTATAAAAGGACTCAAGTGGAGAGAAAAAAAAATATCTTGTCGTTTCATTCTGTTATTTTCATTCCGTAGAATAATTGCTCAATTATTTAGTGGTACAAATATAAAACAAATTTATATTAGGAATGTTCATAATGTTTCGTTAAATAATCCTTTAATTTTCAGGAATTATTAACGGTTTTTTAGAAAAAAAATCAGGCTTCATGACAAAACACATGCTACTATACAAAACCCTATTATACTTCGAATTTCAACAATCTGCTGCTAAGGTATCCTAATTTTCCCTGTTCAAAATCTAATTTTGAACAGGGAAGACATTCTGTAATATTATTGCTTTTACCAAAATACCATAAATTGCTGAAGGTATCACGTTTAAACGCTACTTCTCGATCATCTATTATCACCCAGAATGTTTCGTATTGTCTTTCCTTAGGATGGCTTCTTTGGATATTAATCCCCTCTAATAGGTACCAGATCATTTGAGCCAAAAGTTGATGATTGAGAAGATGCCTAGAATGGGATTGATAATTGAAGATGCCTATGGATTTTAAGTTTTCAGACAATCCTGCTTCCTTCATATAGGCGCAAATTTCTCTCCTATTTAGCCCATTGACCTGAGGGTGTAGTGAAAAAGCATCTGTTAGGCTTTCCACAGCATCACAATTAATACTCACCAAGTCTGCTCTTCGAAAATAGGGTTCTATAGTTTCGGGCGATTTCATCATTTCCGCTAGCCGTATGATATCGAAGTTTACTTCGCTCATTAAATGCAGAGCATCCAACTCATTAGCGTGTTTTTGGAAACCTAAGTGATGGTATTTTCCGATAGGATTAGCTTCGGTACTTAGAATTTTAGATAAAAAATTTTTTTCACATAATGGGGTGTCCGGATTTTCTAGACTTAAGATATGATTAATCTGTACATACGTCAGATTCTTGTAGATATGGTTGATGGCTGAAAAAAGAGAATAAGCAAGATCGTTAGAACCTCCAATTACAATAGGGAGTATTTGTTTACGCAAACAGAAAGTCAATAATTCTTGTAAAGCACAGTGGGTATCTTCGGGAGTTTTTCCGGAGATAAAGTCTCCTAAATCAGCAATGGGAATTTTCCAGTCCTGCTTAGAAAGTTTATAGAGTTCCGATCTGATTTTTGTATAGTTTTTAGGAATAGCTGTTCCTTGCGCACCTCTTTCGTCTGAACAAAATATAAGGGCGATACCACCTTCTTTTATCTCTGGCTTGATGACCGCTCCTAATTGCCATTTTTCAGCATGTAATTTAGGAGCGGGGATCAGGAGGTCTTCAATATTCATAAACGAAGTCTATTTTTTTTTAGTAGTCTTCTTTTTTGCTTTTTCTTTAAAAGCGGTTTCGTCTTGGTCTATAATCCATTTTTTCACCTCATCAGCAGAAACTTCTTTAAGTTCTTGTGGTGTATACTTCTCCCCCTTGTCTGTTAGAGGTATTTTCAGCATTTTTTTACCAAAGCGTATAAAGGGACCCCACCTACCGTTTTCTAGAGAAAATTTTTGATCGGTCCACTGTTGTATATATCGATTGGCCTCTTTTTCTAATTTAGCTTCGATGAGTTCCTGGATATCGCTTTGAGAAAGCTTGTCGAAATCATATTTTTTGGGAACATTTACAAAAAGATTGGTGTATTTTATAAAAGGTCCAAATCTACCCACTCCTTTCGTTACAGGTTCTCCTTTATAAGTTGCAATCGGCGCATCGGCCTTTTTCTTTTCCTCTATAATTTCAAGAGCACGCCCATTATCTACGGATAAGGGGTCTTCATTTTTCGGAAGACTAATGTAAATATCTCCCCATTTAATATAAGGGCCAAAACGGCCTACTCCTACTAGTACTTCTTTACCTTCATAATCATTAAGCGAAAAAGGAATCTTAAATAGTTCCAAAGCTTCTTCTAAGGTAATGCTAGCAATATTCTGGTGGGGTAAAAGGGAAGCAAAGACAGGCTTTTCATCATCATCAGCTTCTCCAATTTGAATCATAGCACCAAAGCGACCTATTCTGGCATGTACATTTTTACCGGTTTTAGGATCGCTACCTAAAATACGATCTCCTGTAGCGCGCTCCGCATGTTCTTCTACATTTTCAATAGTGGGATGAAATTTCTCATAGAACTGCGCCATGACTTCTTTCCATGAACTGTTGCCCTCTGCTATGATATCGAAAGCTTCTTCCACACGGGCAGTAAATCCGTAATCCAAAACTTCATTAAAATTATTCACAAGGAAGTCGTTCACTACGATACCGATATCCGTCGGTAAAAACTTATTTTTATCAAAGCCATACTTTTCAATGCGCTTTTCCTTTTTTAGAGAAGAACTTAGGGTAATCTGGAGAATTTCCCGCTCCTTAGCAGCTACTTCTCTTTTCTCAACATATTCACGATTCTGAATCGTCTGAATGGTCGGAGCATAGGTAGAGGGTCTCCCTATACCTAATTCTTCTAATTTTTTCACCAAGGCTGCTTCCGTATAGCGTGCGGCTGCTTTTGTAAATTTTTCAGTAGCCGTAATTTCTTTATAATGAAGCATTTCACCGATATTAACTTTTGGTAAAATTTTGTTGTGGCTGTCATTTTCCTCTTCTTCATTCTTAGTAATGCCATAGACCCTTAGGAAGCCATCAAAAACAATTACTTCCCCTGCCGCTTCAAAATTTTGAGAAAGCTTAGAATTACCGATTTCAATAAGGGTTTTTTCAATTTTTGCAGGAGCCATCTGGCTAGCCATGGTTCTCTTATAAATCAGTTGGTAGAGTTTATTTAACTGAACATCACCAAGGCTTTTTAGTCTAAAATCAGTAGGGCGAATAGCTTCATGGGCTTCTTGGGCGGATGTGTTTTTGGTGGTATAATTTTTTGGGGTAGAATATTCTTCGCCGAACTCCTTTATAATAGAGTCTTTTGCTGAAGCGATAGCTTCCTGGGAAAGGTTAACACTATCGGTTCTCATATAGGTGATATAGCCTTCTTCGTAAAGGCGTTGAGCGATGCGCATGGTGGTCGTTACAGAGTAGCCCAATCGGTTTGAAGCTTCTTGTTGCAATGTAGAGGTGGTAAAAGGAGCAGATGCTGAACGTTGTCCTGGTTTTTTTTCAATATTTAGGACTTTAAATTCATTTTTACTACATAGATTTAAATAATCTTCTGCCTCTTGTTCGGTAGCAAAATCTTTTTTTAATTTTGCCGAAAGTTCTTTTTCCTCTTTATTGAAAAAGAGTCCCTCTACCCGGTACGAATGTTTCGGCTCAAAAGACTGAATTTCTTTTTCGCGCTCTACCACTAAGCGAACAGCCACAGACTGTACGCGTCCTGCAGAAAGGCCTGTCTTTACTTTTTTCCAGAGTACTGGCGACATTTCAAATCCTACGATTCTGTCGAGTACTCTTCTTGCCTGTTGAGCATTCACCAGATTTTCATCTATTTTTCTCGGGTTTTCTACCGCTTTGAGAATAGCATTTTTAGTGATTTCATGAAAGACGATTCTTTTCGTCTGGTCTTCTTTTAATTTTAGTTCTTCTGCGAGATGCCAGGCGATGGCTTCTCCTTCGCGATCTTCATCCGAAGCCAGCCATACTATTTCAGCTTTCTTGGCACGAGCTTTCAGATCGGACACTAATTTTTTCTTATCGGAAGGGACTTCATAATCGGGAGTAAAGGTTTCAAGGTTGATACCCATGCCTTTTTTCGGGAGGTCACGAATGTGCCCCATGCTGGAGGTCACTTCAAAATCGTTACCGAGATATTTTTGTATGGTCTTAGCCTTCGCTGGGGATTCCACAATTACGAGATTTTTCGACATAGAGAATTTTTTGCAAAATTAGGATTTATTTTGAAAATGCGATTTTCCTTTTGCTCGCAAATTTTACAGTATACTATCTCAATGCTGAATTATTAATTTTTCAAAAAAGAGACTGTATTATTTAAAAGCTTAAAATTCAATAGATTTATATAGAATCAGGCTAGGGCTTTTTCCACATTTTTTTTTATATTCGCAATCTTAAATTTATAACAAGGACAAAAAATATTTTTTATCGTCACATGAAGAAGTTTACCGAGTATAAAAGCTTAGATCTTATAGGCTCTGCCCATGCTATATCAAAGTTCTGGAAGGAGGATAATACCTTTAAGAAAAGTGTGGAAAATCGTCAGGGGAAGCCTGAATATGTTTTTTATGAAGGTCCTCCATCCGCAAATGGAATGCCGGGGATCCATCATGTTATGTCGAGGAGTTTAAAAGATATTTTTTGTCGTTTCCAGACTCAGAATGGTAAGCAGGTTTTTCGAAAAGCTGGTTGGGATACCCATGGGTTGCCTATTGAATTGGGTGTAGAAAAAGAATTAGGAATCACAAAAGAGGATATAGGTAATAGCATTAGTGTAGAAGATTACAATCAGGCATGTCGCAAAGCGGTGATGCGTTATACCGATGTCTGGAATAAACTCACCCAGAATATTGGTTATTGGGTAGATTTACAGAAGCCTTATATTACCTATGATTCTAAATATATGGAAACTGTATGGTGGCTTTTGAAGCAGCTTTATAATAATAGTTTGCTCTATAAAGGCTATACAGTACAACCCTATTCGCCGGCAGCCGGTACAGGGCTTTCCTCTCATGAATTGAATCAGCCAGGAACTTACCGTGATGTATCAGATACCAGTATTGTAGCCCAGTTTAGGGTGAAAAAAGAAACAACGTCTTTGTTCATTGATATTGAGGGGGATGTTGATATTTTAGCTTGGACTACGACCCCTTGGACGCTTCCTTCAAATACAGCTTTAACTGTAGGGGGAGATATCCAATATGTGTTGGTTAAAACCTTCAATCAATATACTTTTGAGCCTATCCATGTTGTTTTAGCCAAGGTGCTATTAGAAAAAAACTTTGGTAAGAAATATACGCCTGGTGAAGCGCAGGACTTTATAGATTATACCCCTCAAAGTAAGACCATACCTTACACAATATTAAAAGAATTTACAGGTGAGCAACTGGCCGGAACTTATTACGAACAGTTATTGCCATGGATTAGGCTAGAAGAAAATGAAGATCAAGCGTTTAGAGTGATTGTTGGAGATTTTGTAACCACTGAAGATGGTACAGGAATCGTACATACTTCGCCTACATTTGGTGCTGATGATGCACGAGTGTCGAAGGAAAATGGGATACCTCCATTGTTGGCTAAAGATGCCAATGATCATCTTATCCCATTGGTTGATTTACAAGGGCGTTTTATTCGAGGGGGAGAGATTCCTGAGCTTTTTGCAGGTAAATATATCAAAAATGAGTATTATGAAAAAGGTACGGCTCCCGATAAATCGTGGGATGTAGAGTTAGCCATTTTACTAAAGACCCAAAATAAAGCTTTTAAAGTAGAAAAATACGTTCACAGCTATCCTCACTGCTGGAGAACCGATAAACCTATATTGTACTATCCTTTGGATTCGTGGTTTGTAAAGATGACAGCTGTAAAAGATCGCTTAGTACAACTTAATCAACAAATCAACTGGAAACCTAAATCTACAGGGGAGGGACGCTTTGGCAATTGGCTAGAGAATGTAAATGACTGGAATCTTTCGCGTTCCCGATATTGGGGTATTCCTTTGCCTATATGGAGAACAGAGGATCTAAGTGAAGAAAAAATTATAGGCTCAGTGGAGGATTTGATGCATGAAATTCAGAAGTCAATAGATGCGGGTTTTATGAAAAATCACCCATATGAAGGCTTTGAAGTGGGAAATATGGAGGACGCCAATTATGCCAAGGTGGACCTGCATAAAAATATTGTAGATCAGATTATTCTAGTTTCAGCTACAGGGAAGCCTATGAAAAGAGAAGAAGATCTTATTGATGTATGGTTTGATTCTGGTTCTATGCCTTATGCTCAACTGCACTATCCATTCGAAAATAAAGAAGTAATTGATGAGCGAAAAGCATTCCCTGCTGATTTTATAGCAGAAGGTGTGGACCAGACAAGAGGTTGGTTTTATACCTTGCATGCCATAGCAACAGCGGTGTTTGATTCTGTCGCTTATAAAAACGTAATTTCCAATGGCTTGGTTTTGGATAAAAACGGGCACAAAATGTCTAAACGGCTCGGCAATGCCATAGATCCATTTAAGACCTTGGAATCTTATGGTCCGGATGCGACCCGGTGGTATATGATTTCGAATGCCATGCCGTGGGAAAATCTCAAGTTCGATCTAGACGGTATAGATGAGGTAAGAAGAAAATTTTTTGGGACCCTATATAATACTTACTCATTTTTTGCGTTGTATGCTAATGTAGATGGTTTTAGATATGAAGAAGCAGATATTCAAGATCGTCCCGAAATTGATAGATGGATACTCTCGGAACTCAATCTCCTGTTGAAGGAGGTAAAAGCTTTTTATGAAGATTATGAACCGACTAAAGTAGCTCGAGCGATTAATACTTTTGTTAATGATAATCTTTCCAATTGGTATGTACGCTTGTGTAGAAGACGTTTTTGGAAGGGAGAGTACACGGAAGATAAAATTTCGGCCTACCAAACTTTATATACCTGTTTGGTGACAGTGGCCAAGATTTCGGCTCCTATAGCGCCTTTCTTTATGGATCAGTTATATCGAGATCTAAACCGGGCTACGATGAAAGAACAAGCGTCCTCGGTACACTTAACCGATTTTCCTTTAGCAGAGGAGGGAAAAATAGAGTATTCCTTGGTGGAAAAAACACATTTGGCACAACAAGTGACTTCTATGGTTTTTTCACTAAGAAAGAAAGAGAATATCAAAGTTCGGCAGCCTTTACAAAAAGTTTTGATACCGATCTTAGATCACAAAACAAGAGAACAGATAACTGCTGTGGCGGAGCTGATTAAGCAGGAAGTAAACGTGAAAGAACTGCAGATGATTAATGCTGAAGAAGCGTCTCATCTTATTGTCAAGCAGATTAAACCTAATTTCAAAACGCTAGGTCCTAAATTAGGGAAAGATATGAAGAAGGTGGCTGCCGAAATAGCTGCTTTTAACGATGAGCAAATTTCCAGTTTGGAGAAAGAAGGTCATTTAAAGGTTCAGGGGTATGAGATTACTACAAATGATGTAGAGATCTTAACTAAAGATATACCTGGCTGGACAGTAGCTTCTGAGGCTAAGTTAACCGTAGCATTAGATCTTAATATTACGGATGCTTTAAGATCAGAGGGTATTGCAAGAGAGCTTATCAATAGGGTGCAAAACCTTAGAAAAGATAAAAAGTTTGAAATTAATGATCGGATTATCATTGAATTACAAAGTGATAATTTGTTTTTAGAACAAATATTGGAAAATAAAGATTATATTAGTACAGAGGTTCTCGCTCAAGACATTGTAGTGAAGACTGAAATTACAGGCGAGGAGATCGAGATAGATGAACAGAGGTTTAATATTAATATTGTTAAAATATGAGCATCAACTGAAAAATACGACTAGAGAGTTAAGAAAGGCTGCTTTCTGTCGAAATGAGAGAGTGTTTTTCAGTTCTGTAAAGCAAGTAAACCATTATCCAATTAAAAAAATATTATTATGGCAGACGAAAGAACAAGGTATAGTGATGCAGAACTGGAAGAGTTCAAAAAAATTATAGAAGAAAAAATAGAAAAGGCAGAAAGAGATCTATCCTTGATAAGAGAAAGTTTTATTAATGACCAAAATAACGGTACGGACGATACCTCTCCTACATTTAAAGCTTTCGAGGAGGGTGCAGAAACCCTTAGTAAGGAACAAAATGCTATTTTGGCCGCCCGGCAAGAAAAATTCATTTATGATTTAAAAAATGCTCTGATCAGAATTAGAAATAAAACTTATGGAGTATGTCGTGTAACAGGAAATCTAATATCTAAGGATAGGTTGAAAGCCGTACCTCACGCAACGCTAAGTATTGAAGCTAAAAATATGCAACGATAATAAAAATATATATAGAAAATAGAGATCGGAAGTTTTTTGAAAAAAGAAGAGCTTCCGATCTCTCAATCATAACGATTGTAGACAATGAGGAAAATTTTGGCTGTAGCGCTGTTTATATTGATCATTGATCAAGCGTCTAAAATTTATGTTAAGACACATTTCCATTTAGGAGAAAGTGTAGATGTATTCGATTGGTTCAAGTTAGCATTTGTAGAGAATCCGGGGATGGCCTATGGACTTCACTTTGGAGGGATCATAGGTAAATATATTTTGTCAGTGGTCCGTATAGCGCTGGTTATAGGGATGGTGGTAATGTTTAGAAAATGGTTGCGTGAGGGCGCTTCCAATTATTTAATTATTCCCATGTCGATGATTTTTGCAGGTGCCATTGGAAATCTGATTGATGGTATGTTTTACGGATTGATTTTTGACTATGGTACCGTTTTTGAACAAGGTATTGGGCGTTGGGTAGGCTATGAAGGAATCTCGCAATTGGTAGAGGGGAGGGGGTATGCCTCCTTTATGAACGGTTGTGTGGTAGATATGCTCTATTTTCCTATTTTCAATTTTAACTGGCCCGACTGGATGCCTGTGATAGGAGGTTCTAAGTTTGAATTTTTTAAGCCTGTATTTAACATAGCGGATAGTTCAATAACCTTAGGTGCCCTTATATTATTAATTTTTAGACAAAAAGCCTTTCCTCAAGGTTTGAATTTTTAGTAAAAATAAAAGCTGTATTTATCATTTTATAGAATCTAAATGCAGTATATAGATAAAAGATCGCTTTGGGCGATCTTTTTTATTTTAGATCTTTTTCCTTTTATGATAATTAAGTTTGCCCTTCTTTATCTAGGCTAAGCAGGCGAAGGTGCTCATGCTCCGGAGCTGAAAGGGGATGGGTTTAAATTTTTCATTCTGTTATCGAGTTAATTAGGGTATTTTTTCGAAAAATAGTGTTATAAAATTTGTTAAATATATATAAACTTTCTATTTTTGCACTC
>NZ_JAAABJ010000596.1 GCF_009904105.1 Elizabethkingia argenteiflava
AGGGCATCCTCATCAAGAAAGACAGTGTTATTGTTACGGAAAGAGTTTTGGAAGAAATATTCACGTGTGCTGATCCGGGAGCAGATGAAAAAGAATGTTGGGATTTTGCCCATACCAGAGAAACATATAAGCAATCACATAACCCTAAAAACCGATAATAATGATCAAGTTTTATGATTTATTGGACAATCACCCTGGGAGAGAATCCTATCCCTGCAATTTTAAAAAACGATGAGCTATAAGAATTGGAATTGCTTTGGAAAAAAGCAAGGTTGATTTAAGCTCGTTCAGAGGAGCCCGCTGTTGGTTTGACCATAATCAAAGACATATTTTGCGGGCACAGCAGCTTGCGGACTGGATTTCAAAAACACACACACAATATTTGGAATAAAGAGAGTGTACAAAAGAAAAGATCTCCCAAAGCTGTCAAGTGACGACTTTTACGGAAAGAAAGGCATTGTTTCTATAAAAGATTGTTGGGTTCAAACAGACCATATTTATCTATGGAACGTCTACAAAATGCAAGGTGGAGAAGCTACATTTTTAAGCAGAGGAGTAGAAATAAGGTTTTTGCGAATATAGAGAGGTGTATGCCCGAGACGATGAGTACCCATGTAATAAAGCGATACGGATAGTAAAAATTGTTTATTGTAAAAATTAACA
>NZ_JAAABJ010000064.1 GCF_009904105.1 Elizabethkingia argenteiflava
AGTGTTAAAATAATTATCAGTTATTCAATATTATCCTTACTTCCAAAAGTAAGGATTTTTTGTTCCACTGCAAGAGTTTCCAATAATTTCTCTTTTGCAATAGGTTTACTATCCAAAAACGTCTGCAGTGGTGTTTTACCATAACAATGTATTCCAGTATGCGTTCATTCATTGTTGTAATAGGACAACCAACTGTTTAAGTCTAATTGCAGTTCTTCAATACTTCTGTAAATTTTCTTTCTAAAAGCTATGGCATAAAACTCGTCCTGTATCGTCCTGTGAAAACGTTCACAAATGCCAT
>NZ_JAAABJ010000597.1 GCF_009904105.1 Elizabethkingia argenteiflava
AAGTCCAAAAAGTGGCCATCATCACGATTGATACCAAATAGAAGGTAGTTTGAAAGAAATTCTGTCACTTCTAAGCGAAGTAGAAATAGATCATAAAGAATTGTTTCTGAATGCTGATGAAGGATTTGACAGTGAGAATTTAAGACAAATCTTAGAAAAAGAATAAATAATCTCCAATATTAAATCATTTCTCATTAATATTAAAACAGCCTAGAATTATTATTGTTTTGATGAAGAATTATATAAACGTAGGTTCAATTTTGAGAAAGCAAATGCTTGGTTGGATAGTTTCAAAGCATT
>NZ_JAAABJ010000598.1 GCF_009904105.1 Elizabethkingia argenteiflava
ATCTGAATCACCCCCCGGTTCCCTACAAAAACCATAATAGGCAGCTTTTTAATGGAAGAAGTTTCAAGTAAGTTTTCTACTTTTTTAGGATCAATTTTACGGGCAAATCCTGAGGGCGCAAAACGTAAAGCTTGATTTCGGGTAACGCCAAATTTTTTGGTCATCATAAAAAAATCATGAGTGTCTTTGAGCTTCAACCAGGCTTTTCTAAATTCTTCCACATCAATTTCTTCATCAGGCTTTTGCTTTAATTTTGCTACAAATGGCTCAAAAATAAATTCCTGATCTTGATAATCGTCTTTATATTTTTGTACCAAGCGGTCAAAAGCCTCGTAATCGGTGTTTTTGGTCGTGTATATTTTATGAAGAGCGCCCCCGTCTTTACCAAAAAACTGCAAGCTTTTCCTTTGCCCCTCTTCCACCGCAAAGGCATATTTCCAAGCAGTTAAAAAAATCCTAAGATCGATATCTTCTCCGACGAATAACTGAGCATGAGGATTACTAAAATCACCATTCAAATAAATTCCTTTTTTCTCGTGTACACATTCCTCATTTCTGGTTAAGGCCATAAGTTTTCCCAAGGATTCTATTTCGAGTAATATTTCTTTGAAATGAGGCTTTAGAACGGTTATCCCTTCTCCTATCTTGGTTATTAGTAGATCTGCTTCACTGACCTCTAGTCTTTGAGCGGCATCTCTAATTTTTATATGGGGCTGCTCTAACTTAAGTTGGTTCCATTTTTCTTTTAAATTTCCTTTTAACGTATTATATGTATTCATTGAATTGTTTTTATAATTTTATATTTTCAAGTTTACAGCCCCTTCTCTGGCACATGTGGACTCACCAAAAATAATCATGGGAGATGGATGTATAGGGTTTTCACAAATGCTACAGGAAAAATTATAGGCTTTACTGATATTTTGTTGGGTATATACTTCCTGAGGTTTTCCATAGGCCAATACTTCTCCATTCTTCATCAATAAAATTTTATCTGAAAACTGGGCAGCCAGATTTAGATCGTGTAACACCACAATGGCGCCATTAGATTTTCGAGTAAAATCTTTAATCACCCCCATCAGGAGATGTTGGTATTTAATATCCATATGGTTAAGTGGTTCGTCTAAAAAAGCAATTTTATGGGATAGGTTATTCTCCAACTGTACCATGAGCCTGGCAAAATGAACTCTTTGTTTCTCCCCCCCAGAAAGCGTATAATAGTCTCTGTCTTTGAGATAAAAAAGGTCAGTTTCGAGGAGTATTTTATTCATAGCGTCCCAATCTTGTTTCTCAGGATGTCCAGTAAAATAGGGATAACGCCCCATCATCACAATATCTTTTACTTGAAGAGGTATGTCATGGTTATTATGTTGAGAAAATTTAGCTTTATGTTTGGATAAATCCTGAATATGCCAATCGGAGAGCGCTTTATTTTTAAAAAAAATGTAAGACTGCTGATTACTCTTAATCTCATTGGCCAAAATACTCAATAGACTTGATTTTCCAGCTCCATTCGGTCCTACAATCGACAATAGCTCTCCATAATCCAAGCTCACATCCACACCATTTAAAATACGGAAATTTTTATGTTTATAGTGAATCCCTTGAGCCTTTATCATGATAGATGTTTTTTATATTTCATTAAAATAACGATAAATATAGGTCCTCCCATCAATGCAGTCAGAATACCGATTGGAATTTCTGATGGGGCCGCCACACTCCTACTCAGAGTATCGGCTGCTAAAAGCAATATGCCCCCAAAAATAGCAGACAAAGGGAGAATAAAAGTATAGTTAGATCTGAAAAGTGAACGTAGTATATATGGGACGATTAAACCTACAAACCCAATCGTTCCAGAAAAAGCCACGCAACTTCCAATCATCAAAGCTGTTATAACTACGATTTGCTTCTTAAGCTTTTCTACATTAATCCCTAAATGATAGGCATCGTTCTCACCTAACATCATAGCGTTTAAGGATTTACCCCTAGTTAATAGTTTAGTATAAGAAATGATTAATAATAGGGATAATATTGCATTTTTACTCCAACTTGCCCCGGCTAAACTCCCTAAATTCCAAAAAGTTAAATCTCTTAATTCTTCGTCTTTGGCCATATAAATAAGGAAACCCGTAATCGCAAAACCTACGGCGGTGATCGCCACTCCAGTAAGCATCATCACCACCACATGGGTTTTACCGGCTGAGGTAGAGATTTTATAAACCAACCACATAGCCAATAAAGCGCCCACACAAGCGAATAGACCAACTATGGAATACTCCAGCACATCTGGAATATAGGCTCTAAAATGCTTCCCTAGAACAATGGCTACGGCGGCTAATAAGGTGGCTCCAGAAGTTAACCCTATTAAATCCCCTGTCGCTAAAGGGTTTTTGAATAACCCCTGTAGTAAAGTCCCTGAAACCGCCAACATACTCCCTATTAAAATCGACATTATAATCCTCGGCAAACGTACTTGGGCTATAATATATTCATCGGTTTTTAAAAGTTGTGAATCTTGGGTAATCATTGCCCATAATATTTTAAATGCAGACTGTTGACCAAAATCATAGGTACCGGTATTAATAGAGATGAGTACTAATATCATTAGCAGGATCCCGGCTATAATAAAATACGGGTAAAGTTTATTCTGCACTTTCGATCAATTTTTTATTCAATTCCAATACAGCCTCTCCTATGCGAGGACCGAAACTCGATACCAAACCACCATCCATAGAGATAATTCTCTTATTTTTACCTGCTTTGGTTTGGGATACTCCAGGCATTTTTAAAACAGCCTCTTCTCCGCCTGCACTGAGAAGACCACTGGTAAAGAAAAATAACACGTCAGGATTGGCTTTTAGCATTGATTCTGGTGTCAAGGCCTTAAAATCTGAAAACTCCTGTATGGCATTTTGCCCCCCGGCAAGTTCAATTAATTTATCCATAGGGGTATTTTTTCCTGATACCAACAAATTATTCCCCCTTGCATAGATGAATAAAACTTTAGGCTTCGGAATCAAATGCTGAACTTTCTGGAGATCGTCATCTATTTTTTTATTGAGATTTTTATAATCTTTTTCTCCTAAAATACTGGCGACTTGTTCGATTAACTTTAGGGTTCCTTCCACCGAATATTCTTGTTTCAGAATTTCTAATTTTATACCCGATAACTTTATTTTATCCCACAATTCAGAACTGATATCTTTGTCAGACGCTAAAATTAAGGATGGGTTTAAAGCCATAATAGGCTCTATGGTCATAGACCTTACATGTCCTAACTCTTTGGCTTTTCCTTTTAGAGTTTGAGGGTAAGTACTGGTAATATCCACCCCTACAATACTATTCTCATGTCCCAATGCACTGACTACCTCCGTGATGCCTCCGCTTAAGCTTATAATTCTGTCCCCTGTTTTAGGATCTTGGCTATTTTGACCAATCCCTCCCGACTCTTTGCTTATATCTTGTTTTTTACAAGCACATAGAGGTAATACACATAACATAATTAATACGATAGTCTTCATATAAAGTTTTTAATGATTTATATCTGGTATCCGGCCATCACTGCCCTATACAGATTGTTTTTTATACTGCAATATTACACCTTATTTAGAATAAATAAAAATAAATAATATAAAAAAATAGAGCCTCTTTTATTTTTATTCTCTTCTTTTATAGAGCCTTTAGCCGAGTAGCACTATGGCGATGAAGGAGCTTTGGAACATTTGGATTTATGTTGTATTACCCGTGGTTCATTTAGGATAAAAAAAAGGGAGCTGCTCATTATTAGCTAAATACCTAAATTTAATAGTCTAACAAACGATTAAATATGAACAACTTTACCGCAAATTATGAAAAAATATTAGAGATACTGATAACAATTGAAAGTAAAATGAATTTTTTAAAT
>NZ_JAAABJ010000599.1 GCF_009904105.1 Elizabethkingia argenteiflava
ATTTTGATACAAGTGCTTAATATCTTTGAGATAATGAATATCATGTACAGAAGCTTGTGTTACATCAAAATCGGTAAAAATCCCATCAGTAGTAAACACTGCATGCAATTTATAACCATAATAAACATTATTTTGCCAAGCACAAAAACCTTTATCCGGGCTGGTAAAGTAATTTTCTCTACAAACAGTACTTCTGCAACTTCTGATTAATTTTCATATTTCTAATGGCATGCTATCTACAATGTAATAATCACTGACAGATATTTTTGCAGCTATCTTGTTTC
>NZ_JAAABJ010000600.1 GCF_009904105.1 Elizabethkingia argenteiflava
CGGGATCTTTCATTCGTATGATTTTTCCCCTGCAAATGTCCATGATGTGAACGACTTGAATGATGTGAAAAATAATTTTAAAAATTGTTTATTAATAGGAGATAGAGGATATATTAGCAAAGAATTCCAAGTTGATTTATTCAACTATTCAAAGATAAAACTGTCTGTTGCGATGAGAAAAAATCAACACGATTTTGTAGCATTTTCAAAAACAAAATCCAGCATCAGAAAAAGAATCGAAAC
>NZ_JAAABJ010000601.1 GCF_009904105.1 Elizabethkingia argenteiflava
TAATGACCGGTTATTGCCCCAGCGAATATTCTGGCTGTCCATAATACCAAGCGATGGCTCTGATTTTTGTCCTAGTTTTACTCGAAATTTGCCTCGTAAATGTTCCAACACTAGTTCGAATTGCCCCCATATCTGCACACTTTTTATAATAATAGTACACCCCCGTTGCCACTTGGGGAAATCTTGGGGAAGCATACGCCATTGACAACCTGTTTTAACAAGGTAAAGAATACTGTTCCAAATAATCCGTA
>NZ_JAAABJ010000602.1 GCF_009904105.1 Elizabethkingia argenteiflava
CTTGAGCTCCTAAATATCCAGGATGATGAGTTTCAATTTCTCCATGAGCTTTTTTCTCTTCCTTAGCCCTTTCTAGTGCTGAAAGTTGAGATTCAGTAAGAACTACACCATCTTGAGCAGATTTGGCCTCTAGGGCTTTTAATCTTAGTTTAAACGTATGTAGATCGTGTCTTAACCAAATACTGCTGACTCCACCTGGTGATACAAAGAAACCTTGCTTTTTAAGTTCATTACTTACTCTAAGCTGCCCCAAAGTAGGGTTCTCAATGGCTATATCAACAAC
>NZ_JAAABJ010000603.1 GCF_009904105.1 Elizabethkingia argenteiflava
GGTTATTGCCCCAGCGAATATTCTGGCTGTCCATAATACCAAGCGATGGCTCTGATTTTTGTCCTAGTTTTACTCGAAATTTGCCTCGTAAATGTTCCAACACTAGTTCGAATTGCCCCATATCTGCACACTTTTTATAATAATAGTACACCCCCGTTGCCACTTGGGGAAATCTTGGGGAAGCATACGCCATTGACAACCTGTTTTAACAAGGTAAAGAATACTGTTCCAAATAATCCGTA
>NZ_JAAABJ010000604.1 GCF_009904105.1 Elizabethkingia argenteiflava
GTTGTTAAAAGATTAATTATTACTTAGAGCCTGTTTAAAAATAAGCGAAAAAAAATAATAAGGGCATCTAAAAGAAGTTTAGTGTTAAGTTCTTTGAAGTGATAAAACTTTAAAAACATGTACTTAACCGACTTATCAGATGCCCATTGGAAATATATAAAAAAACGTTACAACTTGATGATAGAAAAATAAAACATAATCTACGGATTATTTGGAACAGTATTCTTTACCTTGTTAAAACAGGTTGTCAATGGCGTATGCTTCCCCAAGATTTCCCCAAGTGGCAACTGGTGTACTATTAGCAGATATGGGGCAA
>NZ_JAAABJ010000605.1 GCF_009904105.1 Elizabethkingia argenteiflava
CTTGGTTGTTATTTCTTTATTTCAATGATCTTATACTCTTTTCGCTTCCAACAAAAACTCTCTGTCGTTGTTCCTGTTTTGCGAGTGCAAAGATAAAAACTTTTTTCGAATTAGCAAAACTTTTTTTAAAGTTTTTTTTTCAAGCAACACTCTCTTATCAATATCTCTTAAAGCTTATTCCTAAACTTTAAAAATAAAACCAAACCTGAATTATTCCAAATCCGATACTATTAATAAGCAATACTGCTCTATTCTAATC
>NZ_JAAABJ010000606.1 GCF_009904105.1 Elizabethkingia argenteiflava
AATTGTTATCAGTATCTCTAATATTTTTTCATAATTTGCGGTAAAGCTGTTCATATTTAATCGTTTGTTAGACTATTAATCTAATAATGAGCAGCTCCCTTTTTTTTATCCTAAATGAACCACGGGTAGTTCTAATATTTTTGTTTTTATGGTTATTGGATATCTTTTAGGAAATGTTTTAAATGGTAAATTAATAGTTAAAATAAAAGATCATTCTATTTTTATGATTGCCCATTTTATTATTATTTTAAGTTGTATTACTTTATATTTCTCATATGAAAATAAATTACTTTTTTTAACTAATTCTTTTTTATTAATTTTTAACTTGGGTATTGGCTTAATACTACCTAAATATATGTCAGAAATCTCAAATAAGTTTTCTAATAATAGAGGTTCTGCATCTGCAATTTCTGGATTTATGCAGTGCATTATAGCCGCGGTTTTTGTAAGCTTTATTGGTTTTTATAAATTGAATAATTTAATATTTGTAATTATTTTTATTTTAACACTTTTAAGCGCTATAATTTTACTTATTCTTCCAAGAAAGAGTGATCTTTAATAATTTATTTTAACGTGAATTCGATTTAATAAATAAAGAATTATTTAAAAAGAAAAGCAGAAAATTTAATATATCTAATCATCTAAAAAACCTACTATATTTTGTGAATATAGTAAGTTTTTTAGATAAATATTGATAAGTTTTTTTTAAAAGAATTCAACCAAATTTCAAAATAACACTTCTTAGAAACACGAAATATCGGAAAAAGGAGATTTGGTTTGTCACAGAGCGAAGTAATAACTATTATGATTTTTATTCCATTATAGAGATATCAGAAATTTGAAACATTTTTATCTGGGCTATGTTCAAAGGCATATGAAAAGGGATTTTCCACAAACCGTTTCCTATAACCGACTGGTAGAATTGCAAAATTCCTATGGTATTATCGTATTGCTAATCATATATATAATGTTTTATTAACAATGCCCAAAACACTTACATTGCTAACGTCTAAAATCCTGCCGATTGAGCGAAAGCCCAAGCCTTCAAGATAAAGTTGAAGAGCCTTTTTTCTGATTGTTTTTGAATATTCACCCCCTCTTTTATATACTGTAAAATTAAATCCACAATTTTTACATTTGTATCTTTGAAGATTCCTGAAAATCCATCATTTTTTTAGTAAAAAATCTATCCTAATTTTAGCAATACCAATTTTTGAATGTCATAAAAGAAATACGCAATATTTCTCAAAAATAGATATTCGAATGTTTCCAGAATAACAAAACTTGTTTTAAAAACTCTCAACTTAGGTTTAATTAGTATAAAAAGGGGTAATCTTAAACCCTTAGATTCAGAAGTCATCAGGCTAAAACCGCCACTTTATACAAAGTGGCGGTTTATTATCTGAACTTACCAGATTTTAATTCTGTCTTCCGGTGCTTTATAAAGCTTGTCTCCTGGTTTAATCTCAAAAGCTTTATAAAAAGCGTCTACATTGATTAATGGTCCAAAGGCTCTGTAATAACCTGGTGAATGTGGATCGGTCTTCACTTGATTAACCTTATACTCATCTGTAGACAATGTCCGCCATATCGTTGCCCAGGACATAAAAAAGCGTTGATTTTGGGTAAATCCACTTATTTTACCCGGATTCCCTTTGTCTTTAAGATACAGCTGTAATGCATCATAGGCTACACTTACGCCTCCTAGGTCTCCAATGTTTTCACCATTGGTAAATAAACCGTTAATATGAACTCCCGGAAAGGGTTGATATGCACTGAATTGCTCTGCTAATTTAGAGGTAGCCGCCTTAAAGTTCTTTAAATCTGTCTCTGACCACCAATTTTTGAGATTACCATCCCCATCGAAATCGGCACCACTATCGTCAAAACCATGTGACATCTCGTGGCCAATCACGGCACCTATACCTCCAAAATTAACAGCAGGGTCGGCTTTTAAATTGAAAAAAGGAGGTTGGAGTATAGCCGCCGGAAATACTATTTCGTTATTGGAAGGATTGTAATAAGCATTTACCGTCTGAGGGGACATCGACCATTTGGTTTTATCTACAGGTTTTCCTATTTTTTCCAATCTTCGCTGATATTCCCATTCTTCAACTTTCTGAAGATTGTCGTAAAGGCTTCCTCCCTTTTTAACAGAAATCTGCTCTAATTTGGAATAATCCTTCCAATGATCCGGATAGCCTACTTTAACTTTGAATTTATGTAACTTCTCCAAAGCTTTCAATTTGGTCTCCGAAGACATCCAAGTCAGTTCATTGATATGTTTGGCGAAACTTTTCTTGAGGTAATCGATGAGGTTTAACATTTCTGTTTTAGACTGTGGTGGAAAATATTTTTCCACATAAAGTTTACCAAAAGCCTCCCCTAAAACGGCATTGATAAGAGAGAGTCCTCTTTTCTCCATTGAGCGTTGCTCTTTTTGTCCTCTGAGGTATTTATTGTAAAAATTAAACTTAAGATTATCTAGTTTTTGATCTAAACGATCCGCATGAGAAGAGACCAAATGAAACTTGATATAATCCTTGATAAGGGGAATATTTTTTTCCGTAAGGAAAGTGTCTAAATTCTTGAAGTAGTTAATTTCACCAATGATAACCGTATCGGTATTAACGCCTACCGTTTTTAGATAATCTGGCAAGTCTACCTGCTTCACTATATTTTTTAACTGAGAAGTGTTCTGAGGATTATATCCCAAATTCGCATCCCTAATCTGCTCCAAGGTTAGCAAAGACTTGGCCATCTTCTTTTCGTAATCAAAGATATTTTTAGCGGTTTCAGAAGAATTTGTATAACCTATAGTCTCCAGTATAGCCGCTATGTATTTCTGATATTCTGCAATGGTTTTACTATTTGATTGGTTATCTTTTTGATAGTAATCTCTTCCTAAGCCCAACTCTGCAGCATACATATAAACTGCATTCATTTTAGAATTCTTCAAATCAGCACTAACAGACCATTCATAAAAAGGATTGAATCCCCGAAGAGTAGATTCTTTAAGATAAGCCTGTAGATCCTTCAGATCTTTAATATCATCTATTTTTTTTAAATCAGCTTGAATAGGTTCTAGGCCTTTCTCATTTCTTTTATTGATATCCATAAAACTCCCGTAGAGATCTTGGATCTTTTGCCCTTCACTTCCTTGAGGGTAAGTGTTTTTCAATATATTATTTAAAATAGTCAGAGATTGGTGCTCCGTAGTTTCCGCTAATTTTTCAAAAGATCCCCATCTCACTTTATCGGATGGAACTTTGGCGGTTTTCATCCAGCTCCCATTCACATAATTATAAAAATCATCCTGTGGCCGGACATTTGTGTCCATATTTTCCAGATTTAGCCCTTCCTCTTTTTTCATCAATGATGAGCCTGTAACTTGTTGCTTTGATTTTTTAGTTTTTTGCGCTATCGCTTCTCCTGCAAAAAGCACGGAAGCGGCTACCAACAAACTTGTTGTAAGTTTCTTCATAATATAATTTAATAATTAATTTATAAACTTTATACGGAATGTGTCTATATATTTTTTAAAAGGTTACAAGGTTAGTGTTTTAGTTTAGCTCCATCTCTTTACAAATTTATGTATGCTTCTTCTTGGATTGATATATTTTATTTGGTATGCCCATCTTTTAGTATTTCATAGGTTCTTTTTTAGGTATGATCTCTAAGGAAATATAAAATCAACACAGCTAAAATAAATTCCTTATATACAGATCTGATATTAGAAAAAATTGAATAACATCTTTTGTGAAATTTTGCGAAAAATCATATCCTGGTATCAGATTTTTTTATAAAATTAGTGTTTTATTAGATAGTACTATAATAAGAAAGTTTTTTTATTTACTTTATTTCTTTAGAATATTTAACCTACCATAAAATTTGTCTTTAAAGACAAGAAATAAGTTGTGAGCATAACGAAGAGCTTTGGACTGGGGGGGGAAAAAACATACCATAGTATATGATAGAATAACACGTAAAAAAATTACACAAATTGTTAATACATTAAAAAACACATGATTTCAATTAAAACAAAAACATCCCTTGCTTAAAAGATTTAAAAGAAGAATACGAAAGAAAAAGGGCTATTTTATTAAAGAAGAAAAAAATTATTGCAATATGAAAAGTCTTGGTACCAGTGATTATGATCTAAATGCATTAAGGAAAACGAGTAATTTATTAAAAAAAGACTCCACTCTAAATTTTAGAGAATCCAGAAATGGAAGATTGGTTTACGAGAACAAAAAAATATATAGAACAGAATTTCATTCATTCGTACTTTCAGCTGAAGAGGATTTTGTGAGACATGACTCTGGGAAAGTAAGAAATTTTTATGGATTGCAAGAAACAACAACTAACACGGCTTTTCAATCCTTGCTAAGATTTAAATAAATGATGATTGAAGGTGTAACGTCTAAAGAAAGACCTTTTTTAGATTATCAATCTGAAAAATGGATATCAACAGTTTTTAATTTAAGGACAATTACTACTCCTATTCTAATAGGTGAACCTGCATTAGAAGGGGTTCATACTGATGGGGTAGATCACACAATGACCATTTTACTTAATCACAAAAAACATGTCAAAAGATAGCGCTATAAATCTCATCCATTCTATTGGAGGAAATAAACGGAACGCGATGTGAGGACTCTAATCCAAATTATATCTTGTCAAAAGATCAGCATTGGGACTTTCTACACACTTTGCTAATTGTGGACCATGAAAGAAAACACAGTCTAACCCCTGTAAAAACAGAAACAGATATAGCGATTAGAGATATGTTGATTTTTTTTACAAGAAGCCTGCTCTTAAAGGTCGCGTTTCATATGAATATGATTCATTAAAAAGCTATGCTGATTATCAAGTATCATTTGATTTATAACAATATACAACATGAAAGAAATTGAATGGAAAGATTTTGAAAAAATAGAGATACGCGTAGGTAAAGTCATTAAGGTTGAAAATTTTGTCAAGGCTAAAAAACCTGCTTATATTTTACATATATATTTCGGAGAAGAAATTGGAGTTAAAAAAAGTAGTGCTCAAATAGTCAAGAATTACCAAGAGGATAATCTTATTGGGAAAAAAATATTGGCCGTTGTAAATCTACCAAAAAAACAAATAGCAAATATCCAATCTGAATGTCTGGTTACTGGTCTCTATGATGAACATGGAGGGGTATACTTGTGTGTTCCTGATGGAGATGTTCCCCTAGGTGCTAAATTGCTATAATCTCCAAGGAAATATAAAATATACAGGAAGGTCTAACTCCGCTAAAATAAATTCTTTATATGGAGATTTTATTTTAGAAAAAATTGAATAACGCCTTTTCTAAAATTTCGCAAAAAATCATATTTTGGTATCAGAGTTTTTCATAAAATATGAAAGTCAGGACTTAGATTGAGGATTTATAAATAATTATTAAATTGAAAAGCAAAAGCCTATCATGAATTTAAAAGCAATTTCAGATATACGTAGAAAATTAAAAGTTCTCAATTATGCAAAAGAGATTGGAAATATTATACAATTCGCATAGACCTAATGCTGACTTAAAAGGGAAAACTCCCTATGAAGTACTCAAAGAAAAATTAAATATTAATCCCTGAGGGTGTATCGCGAACTGTGTCATAAACATTATCTTTAAATATAATATTTTATGGCACAAGAAGAATTTGACTTTGAGTCTTTTAAGAAGGAGGCTATTGCGGGTCTTTATTCTGGAAAAAAAAAGACTGTCACCGATGGGGTTCTGTCTCCAATGGTGAATCACTTTCTGGAATCTATGATGTGCGGTTAGCTTGAATACCACCTTGCTCAAGATAAACTTAACGAGCAAATTAACCGTAAGAACGGTAAAACGAAGAAGCCCGTGCGTAGTCTAAGTGCTGGCTCATTTGAGTTAGAAACTGGTCGTGACCGCCTGGGTACTTTTGAA
>NZ_JAAABJ010000607.1 GCF_009904105.1 Elizabethkingia argenteiflava
CACGGATCTCACTCTAAGTTTGCAGAAGAATGCGACGCAGTCGCATAAACGTTAAATAATCAAGGTAAAACTATGATTGCTAAAGACAGTTTCGTACCTTTGTTGTAAAAAGGTAGAATCGGTCTGTCGAAGAGGTAAACCAGCTAATGACCCAGCCGTAAAGCTATAAATCGTTTAGGTCCTCATCGACATAGTTGCAAAGACCAGATAGAAAGTTATCGGCTCTGAGCCTTGTTAGAGTGTTAGTCCATACAACTATTGACCAATTCTACACAATAAATCGTACAAAGATATGAAGAATTTATTTATTGGAATTGATTTTTCGAAAGAAAAAGTTGATGTGTCTATCATTTTTGCAGATGGACTGACAGA
>NZ_JAAABJ010000608.1 GCF_009904105.1 Elizabethkingia argenteiflava
AAATGGAGAAAAGATGGATATTTCAGAAAGGCATGGATAGGTCTTTCGCACCTAAATAAAAGAAAATTGGAGATGTCAAGCCTACAGTTGGACGGCAGCCCAACCCCAATCAGAATGGGAGGTGAAAAGCTAGGCTATCAGGCTAGAAAAAAGGCAAAAACCACCAACAGCATTTTTCTGTGGATCACCGGGGACAAATGTTGGCAATGGGAAGTCCAAAAAGTGTGCATCATCACGATTGATACCAAAAAGAAGGTAGTTTGAAAGAAATCCTGTCACCTCTAATCGAAGCAGAAATAGATCATAAAGGATTGTTTCTGAATGCTGATGCAGGATTTGACAGTGAAAATTTAAGACAAATATTAGAAAAAGAAAA
>NZ_JAAABJ010000609.1 GCF_009904105.1 Elizabethkingia argenteiflava
AGATCTGGTAAAAAAGGGGTTTGGATACATTATTCAGGTTGTTTTAAGGCCTGATAAGCAAAAAAAGAATTTTCAGCCTATCCATAAAAGATGGATTATTGAAAGAACATTTGCTTGGTTTGATAACGATCGAAGACTATGCCGAATTTATGAACTGCTAATCGAAAATGCAGAAGAAATGGTTAAAGTGGCCGCTATAAAACATTTATTGAACAAAATTTAAACAG
>NZ_JAAABJ010000610.1 GCF_009904105.1 Elizabethkingia argenteiflava
TCGTTCACATCATGGACATTTGCAGGGGAAAAATCATACGAATGAAAGATCCCGTTTTTGTCACATACGGCATGAAGTTTATAGCCAAAATACCGTGTTTTCTGTGCTGCACAATAGCCAAAAGTGGATTTAAGATCTTCTGTAGAACAAATCCCAGAACGATTGGCTCTACTGATTTTACAGATCTCTATGGGCGTAGAATCTACAATAAAGACATCTGTAAAATCAGAGAATTTTCCACTTAATGTTTCTCTTATTTTTTCAATAAAAGGAAAAAGTCTTCTTTTTATTTTATTAAACACACTTCTTTCTATTTTTGCGTCCAATTTTGTCCCTTCAATGGTTCTAAATAGTGATAATTCAGAGTTTATAGACCTATATTCCGCAGTGATATTGAGTGCAAAAATTTCCAAATCAGAGAGTTTTGGAACTCTTATTTTCTTAGTAGTTTTGATATGACTGCAGATTTTTGTCAATTCTCTTAAAATAGTTTCGTAATTTTGAATAAGATTGTTCATATATTTAACTAATTGACATCCAATTAAATATACCGTTCTTCAATCCAATGAACAATCTTTTTCCAGTATATTCTCTAAATGCACAACAGGTAAACCTATATAAAAAAGCTAGATTGATCTATTCTTGGATTGAAAAGGAGTACCCCCTAGAGTATGAGAAGCTAATAATACAGAAATTTATATTTCGGCTTCACGTCAAGGTCATGTTTTATCCGAAATTTTAAATAGTAAAGCTTATGATATTTTTAAAAATAAACTTATAAAACCGCTATAATAAGCACATTATAACTTTGTCTATAAAATGAGTAATCAAAAATAAGCTTTCGAATATATTCTTTTGAAAACAATCTTTTAATCTTTTGGAAGTAATTTATCATTTTCGATAAAATTGTTGTATCTTGCCCACATTATTTATGGAAATCAATACGATGTTCATTCGTTTGTTGATTACTTTAAATTTTATTAATCGACAATTTTAATTTTTTTTATAATGAACATTTTTATTTCTAACATTAACTATTCAGTTAAAGAGACTCAGTTACAAGAACTTTTTTCTTCATACGGAAGCATTGAATCTACAAAGATTATTATGGATAGAGAAACCGGTCGTTCTCGGGGTTTTGGGTTTGTGGAAATGCCTGATAGTGATGAAGCTAGATCGGCAATTGAATCTTTAGATGGAGCGCTGTTCCAGGGAAAGAATCTAAATGTATCTGAGGCTAGACCTAAAGAGGAAAAGCCAAGAAGATCATTTAACAATAGATACTAAGCTAAAATAAAGAAGCGGCAATTTAATTGCCGCTTCTTTATTTTATAAAATTTCTAGGATTTTATTTTTTTCTTTTTCTTCAATTTTTCTTTTTTCTTCTTGTCTGTTGTTTTGCTGTTTTTCTTCTGTTCTTTTTTCTTCTCTGTTTTTTTTGAAGTCCCGCCTTCTATACTTGCCGATAAATAAGGATGAAGATGATCTTCTACCAGAAGTTCAAGTTTAAACATTTCTGCTAATAAAAGTTGGGGAGACGATTGAAAGTATTCATCTATAAAAAGACGTAGGAGTTGTTGATAGTATTGTTCTTTTGTAACTTTTATTTCATATCGGTGTAGTCTTCCAAATGCTTTTACCTTTAAAAACCCTTTTTCAACTAAAATTTTCAATACAGTAGCAATGGTATTGTGATGAGGTTTTGGTTCCGGGTAGGCTTTCATAACATCTTTAAGAAAACCCTGTTCTATGGTCCATAAAGTATGCATAAGTGTTTCCTCCGCAGGTGTCAGACTTTTCATAAAAAATATTTTAATCAAAAGTAGGGATTAATTCTAATAAATAAAAGCTATAAGAGTGATTATTCCCATATAATAGACGATTATCTCCTCTATTTTCATTTCTTTAAAACCCAGCAAATATTCGCCCTATAACCTCGTGAATAGAATGATTTTTATTTCCTACAGGTCAAACTCATTAGCAAAGAAATAGAGTCAAAGAGGCTTCACCTGCTAGTAATCTTTTTCAAATTTAACCTGTTGTACATTTAGAACAGATTCACTTTTAACCTGTTTAATCTTCTGTTAAAGACAAAAAAATGGAGGTATTGAATCAGGGTAAAATAAGTTATTTTTGAAGCTATTCTGGTGGATAAACCCTGAAATGTTTTTGCAAAATGGATATGAATGGAAAATTGTCCGCAGAGTTGTGAAATATTGGTTTCAATTCGTTTTCTAATCTTTGCTTTTGTGGTTGAAAACTGGGCAACATGCTGTTGGTTTTTACGCCTAGGTACTGAACGACTGATGTTGGAATGATGGAATAAATTCACCTGAAGAGTTTTGCTTATATAAGCCCTGTCTCCTATTCAAAGGCAGTTTTGGAAAGTTTCTTTTATATGGTGCAGGTCATTTACATCATGAACATTTGCTGGTGAAAAATCAAACGAATGCAAGATGACATTTTTATCGCAAACTGCATGAAGTTTAAAGCCAAAGTAACCTATTTTCTGTGCCGTAGCATATCCAAATTCGGGCTTTATTGGCTCGGTGGAACAAATTATTTTGCCCGACTCATTTTACCAATTGCAACAGGGGTGGAATCCACTACAAAAATAGCTGTGAAACCTGAAAATTTACAACTTAGGGTCTCTCTTATTTCCTCTATGTAGCAGAAAAGTTTTCTTTTTCTTCTATTGTATACACTTCTTTCTATTTTATCTTCCAAATCTGTTCCCGAAATACATCTAAATAGTTGTAATTCAAAGTTAATAGACCTATATTCCGCAGTAATATTAAGCGCTACAAGCTCCAGATCAGACCATTTGGGAATCCTGATTTGCCTGGATGAATCAATATGTGTACAGATATTGGTTAATTCTTTTAAAATAATTTTGTAGTTTTGAATAAGATTGTTCATATATTTAATATAATGGTAATCAATTAAATATATGGTCTTTTAATCAAATGAACAATCTTTTTCTTTTTTTATTCCCTAAATGCACAACAGGTTAAAATTTAATCAAATCAATAAAAACTAGTTTAGTTACCCTCTATAAATAGGTATTGAATATAGCTCGAAAAATTTGTAATTTTACGAACCTTTGAGGTTCGAAAATAAATCTAATAAAAGTTATATGGACACACAACAATTTGTCAACCGCCATATTAGCATGAGCGAAAAAGACAAATCCGAAATGTTGAAGAAAATTGGGGTCAAAAGCATTGAGGAGCTCATCTCACAAACCATCCCTCAGCCGATACGCTTAAAAAAGGATTTGGATATATCTCCGGCGCTTTCAGAATATGAAATGCTGGGTCACTCTAAAGCTTTGGCCGGGCAAAATGCACAGTTTGACAATTATATCGGGTATGGGTATCACGACACTATTTTACCAGCCGCCATTCAAAGAAATATTTTTGAAAATCCGGGATGGTATACCGCTTATACTCCTTATCAAGCTGAAATTGCTCAAGGGCGTTTGGAGGCGCTGCTTAACTTTCAGACCCTAATGGCTCAACTTACAGGTTTCCCTCTTTCCAATGCCTCTTTACTAGACGAGAGTACCGCAGCAGCGGAGGCAATGCATATGTTTTTTTCCAATAGAACAAAAGAGCAGAAAAAAGCAGGAATAAATAAGTTTTTCGTTTCGGAGCTGGTATTACCTCAGACACTAGCCGTTCTGAAAACAAAAGCATCTGGCTTAGGCATAGAGATTATTCAAGGGGATGAGAAATCTACTACCCTAGATGAGACTTTCTATGGAATATTATTGCAGTATCCTGGTAAAAATGGAGAAGTGGGGGATTATACTGAATTGATTTTCCATTCTAAAACTTTGAATATCCAAGTGGTCATGGCGTGTGATCCATTAGCCTTGGTTAAACTAAAGTCGCCTTGCGAGATGGGAGCGGATTGTGCGGTAGGAACCTCCCAACGTTTTGGAATTCCAATGGGATATGGGGGACCTCATGCGGCCTTCTTTACATGTAGAGAAGAATATAAAAGAGATATCCCGGGTAGAATTATAGGGATTTCTCAGGATATGTATGGCAAACCTGCACTGAGGATGGCTTTGCAAACCAGAGAACAACATATTAAGCGCGAAAAAGCAACGTCTAATATTTGTACTGCCCAAGTTTTATTAGCGGTAATGGCCGGTATGTATGCGGTATACCATGGACCTAAAGGATTGGATTTTATAGCTAGCCAAGTACATTATAAAGCGAACGCTCTCTATAAAGCTTTGGATCAATTGGGGTATGATGTGGTGAAGGCTCCTTTCTTTGATACCGTTAAAGTTAAAATGGAGGAAGAAGAAAAACAACGTTTAAAAACCCAGTTAGAGGAAGTAGGAATTAATCTTAATTACTTTACGCCCGGATACCTAAGTGCAGCTCTTAATGAAACATCTACTTTAAGCAATCTGCAGGTGTTGGTAGATGAGTTCGCGAGATTTAGAGGTTTAGCCTCTGTAAAACTAATATTTACCGAAGAGTGGTCTACACCAGAAAATCTCATCCGGACGACTGAAATACTTCAGGATGAGGTTTTCAATACTTATCATACCGAGACAGAGCTCATGCGGTATATTAAGAAACTAGAAAGAAAGGACCTTTCTCTAACCCACTCGATGATATCTTTGGGTTCTTGTACGATGAAACTAAATGCAGCGGCTGAAATGCTTCCGCTTTCCTGGAGAGAATGGGGCGCTGTTCACCCTTTTGTACCTAAAGGACAAGCTTTAGGTTATCAGCAGTTGATTGAAGAATTAGAGCGAGATTTAGCTGAAATTACTGGTTTTGCGGCAACTTCGCTTCAACCCAATTCAGGTGCACAAGGTGAGTATGCAGGGCTTATGGTAATTCGGGAATACCATCAGTCCAGAGGTGAAGCCCATAGAAATGTAGTGGTCATTCCCCAATCTGCTCATGGCACCAATCCGGCCTCTGCTGCTATGGCAGGGATGAAGGTGGTCGTGGTAAAAAATCTTGAAAATGGAGAAATTGATTTTGAAGATTTAAAAATGAAAGTAGAACAGCATAAGAACCATCTTGCGGCTATTATGATTACCTATCCATCTACCTATGGCTTCTTTGATGAGAATGTAAAGGATATTATTCAGCTTATTCATGATAATGGGGGACAGGTTTATATGGACGGGGCTAATATGAATGCTCAAGTAGGCTTTACAAGCCCTGGAAGCATCGGGGCAGATGTTTGTCACCTAAATCTTCACAAGACTTTTGCTATTCCTCATGGAGGTGGGGGCCCAGGAGTGGGGCCTATATGTGTAGCGAAGCACTTGGTCGATTTTTTACCCTCTAATCCCAATATTAAAACAGGAGGGAATAAGGCTATTGCGGCCATTTCAGCTGCTCCTTACGGATCGTCCTTGGTTTTAAATATATCCTATGCTTATATTAAAATGTTAGGAGCTAAAGGCCTTAAGAAAGTAACAGAACACGCTATACTAAACGCCAATTATCTTAAGGATATATTAAAAGAACACTATTCTATATTGTATAGCAATCAAAATGGACGTGTGGCCCATGAATGCATTGTCGATTTTAGACCTTTCAAATCCTTGGGTATAGAAGTCGCAGATGTTGCAAAGCGTTTGATGGATTATGGTTTTCACGCTTCTACCGTTTCTTTTCCGGTTGCTGGAACTTTGATGATTGAACCTACCGAAAGCGAAAGTAAAAGAGAAATAGATCGTTTTGCAGAAGCTTTGATTTCCATCAGAAAAGAGATTGATGAAATTGCAGAAGGAGTGGCAGACCCTAAGAACAACGTTCTTAAAAATGCGCCCCATACTATGGAACTGATGATTTCAGATAAATGGGATCAACCTTATACCAGAGAAAAAGCAGCTTATCCATTGGAATGGGTAAGAGATAATAAATTTTTTGCTGCTACGGCTAGGATTGAGGAAGCGTATGGAGATCGAAATTTAATTTGTACTTGTACCCCTATAGAAGCTTATATATAAGCTCAGGAATGAAACAAAAAAAGCCTAAAACCTAGTTTTAGGCTTTTTTTATGGAGACTTAGATCTATTTAATTCGTTCATTTAAAAAATATTTTTAATTAGATAGAGAAGTAGATCCTTCCAGTGTTTTCAGGGTTCATTTTTATAATAAAAGAAAGTATATAGAGCGTTGTTGTTCAAATCATTATTTTATTCTTTGCGAGATTCATCTATGCTTTAATATTGATAATCAGTATTTTATACAATCCATGTAGCCAGGGAGTTTTTAAAAATGTTTAAACAAAACATCCGTATATTAATTTTGCTTTAAAAAACATTTTTCAAAGCAAAATTAATAATCTAAGTGTGTTAAATGAGTTTTAAATATAAAAAAAATATATTTATAGGATATAATCCTTAATTTTAGTTGTGAAAATTAATAGCGATGGAGAATTATGGACTATATAGACCTGAATTTGAATTTGATTCTTGTGGGGTTGGTTTTATAGCTAATATTAAGGGGATCAAGAGTCACCAGGTGATTACAGATGCCCTCACCATGCTCGAGAATATGGAGCATAGAGGCGCTACCGGCTATGAGAGTAATACAGGAGATGGGGCGGGTATACAAATTCAGATCCCTCATGAATTTCTTAAAGAAGCAGCTTTCACTTATGGAATAAATTTGCCACAATTGGAGGACTATGGAGTGGGAATGCTCTTCTTTCCAAAAAATAAAGTCTTAGTAGATGAATGTAAAAATATTATTCAACGTGCTTCAGAACGCTTGAATATAAATATTTTAGGGTATATACCTGTGCCTGTAAACAACATCGAATTGGGGCAATTGGCAATAGAAGCAGAGCCTATAATGGAAATGATGTTTGTTGAAAAACCTTTTGATGCTGATGATGCAGATACGTTTGAAAGAAAATTATTTGTTTTCCGAAATTATATCACAACCCAAATTAACAATATTTTACAAAACCATCCTATAGGTTTTTATATAGCCTCGCTTTCTTGTAAGAAATTAATATATAAGGGGCAATTAAGAAGTATTCAGATTCGCCATTATTTTATAGATTTAACCAATCCTAAGCTTACATCTGCTTTCGGTATGGTACATTCCCGATTTGCTACCAATACCTCTCCCTCCTGGAGTTTGGCCCAACCTTTTAGGTATATCTCGCATAATGGAGAGATTAATACTGTACAGGGAAATTTAAACTGGCTGAAGTCTTTACAGAAAACTTTTACAAGTCCTTATTTTACCGCTCAGGAAATCGATATGCTCTTACCTTGTGTGACCCCTCAACAGTAAGATTCAGCTTGCTTGGATAATATGGTCGAAATGCTGGTGCATGCAGGCAGATCACTACCCCATGTGATGATGATGTTAATTCCCGAAGCATGGGACGGAAATGAGACGATGCAGGCCTATAAAAAATATTTTTACGAATTTCATGCTTGTGTCATGGAGCCTTGGGATGGGCCCGCATCTATTTCTTTTACGGATGGAAAAGTCATTGGTGCTACTCTGGATAGGAACGGCTTGCGACCTTCTAGATTCTGTGTGACTTCAGATGGAATGGTCATTATGGCGTCTGAATCAGGTGCTTTAGCTGTAGATCCTTCAAAAATTATAAAAAGAGGGCGGCTACAGCCTGAAAAAATGTTTTTGGTGGATCTCGTTAAAGGGGCTATCATTAGTGATGAGACTCTAAAAAAAGAGATTTGCCATTCTCAACCTTATAGAGAATGGCTGGAGAGCTATAAGATTCACTTAGAAGAATTACCTGATCCTAGAATACGTTTTACCAAACTACCTCCCGAATATATTTTTAAATATCAATATGCGTTTGGTTATGCTCGTGAAGATATAAATCAAATTATAAAACCTATGGCGCTTACGGGAAAAGAACCTGTAGGATCTATGGGTTTTGATGTGCCTTTAGCCGTATTAAGTGAAAAGCCGCAGCATTTAAGCGCCTATTTTAAACAGCTCTTTGCACAGGTCACCAACCCGCCTATTGACTCCATTCGAGAGCGTATGGTAATGTCTTTAACGACGATTATTGGAGGAAAGGGAAATATTCTCTGGGAAGATAAAAGATTTGCCTATTCTATCATACTGACACAACCCATTCTAAATAATGAGCAGTTAGAAAAACTTCGAAGTATAGATATTCAAAATTTTCAGGCTAAAACAATCCATACCTATTTTAAAGCAGATGGAAAGCCCGGTAGCCTCAAACGAGGTGTCGACCGCATCTGTAGATATGCTATGGATGCAGTAGAGGATGGATTTGATGTGCTTATCCTGTCTGATAGAGCTATAGACTCAGATCATGCGGCTATTCCTACTTTATTGGCTTGTTCTGCAGTGCACCATCATTTGGTGCGTAAAGGAGTTCGTCGCAAAATAGGAATATTAATTGAGGGGGGAGACATTTGGGAAGTTCACCATTTCGCAGTTTTATTGGGATTTGGAGCTACAGCCATTAACCCTTATCTGGCGTTAGCCTCTATTCGAAAACTCCATTCTTCTGGAGAAATAGAGGGGTGTCTAGAACAACTTCAGAAGAATTATATACAAGGCATAGGCGATGGATTACTCAAAATATTTTCTAAAATGGGAATTTCAACTTTGCAGTCTTACCAAGCGGCTCAAATTTTTGAGATTATAGGAATTAATAAAACGGTCGTTCATAGTTGCTTCACAGGGGCTGTCTCTAGAATCGAAGGTATAGGTTTTGATGAGATTGCCAGAGAAGCATTGATCAAACATCCACAAGCTTTTCATACTGTAACCAAAAGCGGTTTATTACCTGAAGGAGGGGTTTATCAGTGGAGAAGCACCGGAGAGAAACATCAGTATAACCCCAATACAATTCATCTATTACAACAAGCGACATGGCGTAATGACTATGAAATTTTTAAAAAATATTCCAGAGCCATTAATAAAGGAAGTGATAGTCCCATAAGTTTAAGAGCATTGCTAGAATTTAAGAATGATAGAACTCCTATAGCTCTTGAGGAAGTCGAGCCCATTGAAAACATCATGAAGCGTTTTGCTACAGGGGCGATGTCCTTTGGATCAATCTCCTGGGAAGTGCACACTACCATTGCCATTGCCATGAACCGTATTGGTGCAAAAAGCAATACGGGGGAAGGTGGAGAGGATGAACAGCGCTATGAAAGTTTGCCAAATGGTGATAGTATGCGTTCGGCTATCAAGCAGGTAGCTTCAGGGAGATTTGGGGTTACCAGTAGATATCTTTCTGAGGCAGATGAAATCCAAATTAAAATGGGCCAAGGGGCTAAGCCTGGAGAAGGCGGACAACTCCCTGGAGACAAAGTAGATGAATGGATAGGAAAAACGCGTTATGCGACTCCGGGGGTGGGGTTAATTTCTCCACCACCACATCATGATATTTATTCGATAGAAGATTTAGCACAATTGATTTATGATCTTAAAAATGCCAATAGGCATGCTCGAATTAGCGTTAAGCTGGTATCTAAAGCAGGGGTAGGTACCATCGCCTCAGGGGTAGCCAAAGCAAAAGCTGATCATATTTTAATCTCAGGATATGACGGAGGCACCGGTGCGTCCCCTTTAGGTTCTATACGACATGCTGGTTTACCTTGGGAATTGGGCTTGGCAGAAACCCATCAGACCTTAATTAAAAATAAACTCAGACAGCGTATCACGCTGCAAGCCGATGGTCAGATAAAGACGGGCAGGGATATTGTAATAGCCACGCTATTAGGAGCTGAGGAATGGGGGGTGGCCACCTCTACACTTATCGTGCAGGGTTGTATTTTGATGAGAAAATGTCAACTCAATACTTGTCCAGTAGGCATCGCTACACAGGATCCCAATTTGCGCGCTAAATTCTCAGGAAATGTAGAAGCGCTGGTGAACTATTTTACCTTTTTAGCAATGGAAGTTAGAGAATTAATGTCGACCCTAGGATTTAGGACAATTAACGAGATGGTAGGTCAATATCAATGTCTTACTAAAAAAGAAAAACCAAAACATTGGAAGCATCAAAATATAGATATTCATGATTTCTTGCAAAAAATAGAAAATGATTTACCGATGGTGAAGTCCGAAAATCAACAGCATGGGTTGGAGAATTCTATATCTTGGAAAATGTTGGAAGTTGCTCAGGAGGCCTTGCAGAATGGCGGTCAGATACAGGCTTCTTTTCCAGTAAAAAATACGGATAGGGCAGTAGGTACATTACTCTCTCATGAGGTCACTAAAAAATATAAATCTCAGGGAATGCCAGAGGATGCCTTATTATTTACCTTTAAAGGAACAGCAGGCCAAAGCTTTGGGGCTTTCTGTAATAGAGGTATTACCATGATACTGGAGGGAGATGCCAATGACTATTTTGGTAAGGGGCTTTCGGGGGCCAAACTCGCAGTTAAATTACCCCAAGGTTCTCGTATAAAAGCGCACGAAAAGAAATGTCGCGCTGTATGGAGCTACTAGCGGAAAAGCTTTTATTAATGGGATAGCTGGAGAGCATTTTTGTGTGCGTAATTCAGGAGCTATTGCTGTGGTAGAAGGTGTAGGCGACCATGGTTGCGAATATATGACCGGTGGTGTAGTGCTTATTTTAGGCAATGTAGGACGGAATTTTGCGGCTGGAATGAGTGGTGGGGTCGCTTATATATGGGATCATAATAGAGCTTTAGACAAAAATTTTAATCCGGATATGACTGATTTAGAAACTTTGGAAACATCGGATAATCAGCTGGTAAAGCATCTTATTTAGGAGCATGTAGCTGTTACGCAAAGCGAAATTGGTCAATACTTATTGAGTGATCTAGAACAGGCTTTGAATGACTTTATCAAAGTATATCCGAGAGACTATAAAAAGGCTTTACAAAAGCAAAAAGAAAACCAAGAAACAAAATCTTAGTCATGGGAAAGATAGACGGATTTTTATTATATGATAGGGATTTACCCCTGCCAGAAGCTGTAGAAAGCCGGTTAAAGCACTACCGGGAGTTTCAGTCTCTTCCCTCTTCAGAATTACTGAACCACCAGGCTGCTCGGTGTATGGATTGCGGAATTCCCTTTTGTCAGAGTGCTTGTCCTTTGGGAAATATCATTCCTGAATTTAATGATGCCGTATACAAAAATCAGTGGAAGAAAGCTTATGATATACTTTAAACCACCAACAATTTTCCCGAATTTACGGGAAGAGTTTGCCCCGCTCCTTGTGAGGGTTCTTGTGTATTGGGAATACACGATGCACCGATTACTATAGAAGAAATAGAAAAAAATATAGTAGAAACAGCCTTCTCTGAAGGCTATGTGAAACCGCAAATTGAGATACCCCGTACGCATAAGAAAGTGGCAGTCGTAGGTTCAGGTCCTTCTGGTTTAGCGGCAGCGGATCAATTAAATAAAATGGGATATAGGGTAAGCGTTTTTGAGAGAGATTCAGAAGCAGGAGGATTGTTGAGATTTGGAATTCCGGATTTTAAGTTGGATAAAAAAATTGTGCAGAGGAGAATTAACCTAATGAAGGAGGAGGGAGTGATCTTTAAACCCGGTATTGAGGTGGGCGTAGATTATTCGGTTGAGGAATTAGAACGGAATTTCGATGCAATTATATTAGCGCTCGGATGTACGGTTCCCAGGGATTTACCTATTCCGAATAGAGATGCCAAGGGTGTTTATTTTGCGATGGAGTTTTTAAAGCAGAGCAATAAAAGGGTTAGTGGTATTCCTTATAGTGAAGATAAAATTTATGTTGAAGATAAAAAAGTATTGATAATAGGCGGTTCCTATACAGGCTCCGACTGTATAGGAACCTCTAATCGACAGGGAGCCAGACAGATTTTGCAGATCGAGATTATGCCTATGCCCCCCAAACAAAGAGACGAGACCATGCCATGGCCTATATTCCCCATGATATTGAAGACGACATCTTCTCATCAGGAAGGATGTGAAAGAAAGTGGATGATTAACTGTAAAGAGTTTTTAAAAGATGATAAGGGAAATTTAAAAGGTGTAAAAGCTACAGAAGTAGAATGGATGAGGGGTCCCGTAACAAAGCGTTATACCTCTTTTGTAGAAAAACCAGATTCCGAGTTTATTATTGATTGTGATGTTGCTTTTTTAGCTATGGGCTTTTTACATGTGCAGCATACAGGTTTGGTGGAATCCTTAGATATCCAATTAAATCCGAGACTTAATTTAATAGGAAATGAGCTGGAATATAGAACGAATAAAGAAAAAATATTTGCCTGTGGTGATGCCCGTAGGGGACAATCCCTAGTGGTATGGGCAATTTCAGAAGGGCGCCGATGTGCAGAGCAGGTAGATGCCTATCTTCAAAAAATATAAAATAATAGCATTAGAACCGATCTTAATTGAGCGGGCAATTAAGAAAAACTCTTACTATGCTTGTAATGAGTATATCATGTTTAAATAAGCTGACCAACCTCACCTCTATTCAATATTTGAATATATTTGTGTTCAATAGAAAAATTAATCTCGATTTATTAAATTAAAACATCGAAAATCAGGCCTAAATATTTTGTATATAGGCAAATTTAAAAAGTGTGCTTTGGGACTTTTTTCCGTGTTAATAGATTAAATTTTATTATTCCATACAATAGGATGACTGGATTATGATGTAGTGGATGGAGCATTTCATAGAGTAGAATTGTTGAATAAAATGTAAATAGGGTCTTAAAAATTTTTTTTATTTAAAATTAGATTTACTTTTGGAGCTGTAATGGATTTAAATACAATTTTTACAGCTAGAAGGTCAGGTGCAGAACAGAACACAATAGCCCCTCGAAGTGCATACCAGCGGGATTTTGATAGAATTATTTTTTCCTCAGCCTTTAGAAGACTTCAAAATAAAACCCAGGTATTTCCGCTACCTGGCAGCGTTTTTGTTCATAACAGACTAACGCACTCTTTAGAGGTGGCTTCTGTAGGTCGTTCTCTAGGCAGTGTCATAGGGGAATATTTAGCAGATAGTTTCAAAGAAGAATTAATAGAAGAGAGCAGGCTTTTTTACCGATATAATTTGAATAATGTTATTGCTGCGGCTTGTCTGTGTCACGATATCGGAAACCCGGCTTTTGGACATTCCGGAGAAGATGCTATTGCCAGCTATTTTGAAAGGAACGAAAACAGCTTAAAATCGCATTTTTCAGATAAAGAGTGGAGTGATCTTGTTAATTTTGAGGGCAACGCAAATGCTATTCGAGTCTTAACCCAACAGCAGGTGGGCAAAGATGAAGGCGGTCTAAAACTTACCTATACCACTTTGGCTTCTATTGCTAAATATCCGTGTGAATCTTCGGCCAAAGATTTTAGTAAACTAGATTTGCAGCGTAAAAAAATAGGTTTTTTTCAAAGTGAAGAAAAGACTTTTGAAGCCATAGCTGCTTCGGTTAATTTAATTCAAATGTCGAAGAAACCTAAAATTTACAGGCGACATCCTTTTGTGTGGCTGGTAGAGGCGGCGGATGATATCTGTTACAATATTATCGACATGGAGGATGCGCATCGCTTAGGCATTGTAAAAACAGAACCTTGTGAAGCCCTTTTTAAAAGCCTTATAGAATCTGTAAATGCAGATGATATGCCTCGAATTAAAAGAAAACTTGAGCAAATAACCAATGAAAATGAACGCATTTCCTATCTCAGGGCAAAAGCAATCAATTCTTTGATTAACAAAACTAAAGAAATTTATATCCAGAATATAGGGGCAATATTAGACGGGAGCCTTAATCAATCTCTTTTGGATATTTGTGGTAAAAACTGTGATGCCTTAGAAAAAATTGAGTATTACTCCATTAAAAATATTTATCAGCATCGCGCCGTAGTCGAAATTGAGAATGCAGGTTATAACGTTATGTATGAATTACTCGATCATTTTATCCCCTCCATCCTAAAAAAAGAATCTTCTCGCAAAAATTACGATAAAATGGCATTGCGCCTTTTACCGCCTCAGTTTGTGTATGAAGGCGGTTCCGACTACCAAAAAGTTTTAGGGGTTATCGATTATATATCTGGTATGACGGATAATTACGCTACAGATCTGTACCGTAAAATTAAGGGGATCGATATAGGAATGACGGTTTAATTGTATGCAGAATAGGATAGTGAAAACAGAGTACGCTTAGCGGTATAAATACAGGCGTATTAGCAAACAGATTTTATTTTAAATAATTCTCTTAATAAATTGATTTGATTTTTGGTTCTATTTAGATTATGATTAGGGTACTTAATTTTGTAATAAATATCTCCATTTAAAAAATCTGTTACGAAGCGAATGGCCTGAATAAATACCACGACTTGCCCTGCATAATCCAGATTATCTTTTTCTATAGGCGTTAAGACATCTGAGGTATTCGAAAGAAAGCCTGTTTTTACGGCCTCATAATAGGCTGGACTAAAAATATCTTCGGGCTGAGTGTCGTCTTCATCTTTTAGATTGGTATAGGATCTTACCATATCTCCGAAGTCGTATAAAAGAGTAGCAGGCATGAGGGTATCTAGATCGATTACGCATCGCCCCTTATGCGTATGATTATCAAATAATATGTTACTAATCTTTGGGTCCCCGTGGATAATCCGTTCGGGAAAATAATCATTCTGCTGATTTTCAATAAAGCTTTCTAATAAATATAAGTGGTGGTTGATAAAATTGAGAGCTTGTGAAGCTTTATGTTTTCTCTGTTCTGTAGCATGATTCAAAGCGTTTTTGTAATCATTTATTCTTTTTTTGAAATTAACGAATTCCGGAATAGAGGCTTGTATTAATTTCGGAGATAATGTGAATAGTTTAGAATAAAAAATACTGAATGTCTTAGCGGCTTCATAAGCTTGAGAAAAGTCTCTTACTTTTGTTGTGCAATAAGTATGGGAGATGAATTTGGTCATTCTCCAAAAGTCCCCATTTTGGTCTTCCGTAAAAAGTTGCTGATTAAGATTGGGAATAATTTCCAAAACTTCATAGGGGTAGTCGGAATTTTGAAGATGCCTGTTTACTATATTCAGAGAATGCAGCATGAGCTCAGGCTTATGAAAGATGGAGCGATTAATTCTCTGTAAGATAAATTGGCGGTAATCTCCCTGCTCATTAATCACTACGCGCAGGGTGATATTAATGTGTCCATCATTAATGGGAATGATGGACACATTATAAGTCTCTTTTAAAGGTATAAAAGATTGTAAAATCCGGATGTAGTGCTGCACTACCAAAGTGAAGCAGGATAGTAGCAACTATCGACCATTTCCCGAACGGATTTAATTACAAAATCCTTATCTTCGGGATAGGTTACGCCAAACCATTTATCTTCAGAGGCTTCTGCTATTACTTTTAAGTCTTGTTGATGTATCATATCATCAATAACAAAAGGTATAAAAAGCTCTGCTTTTTCTGAACTCAGGTGGGTTAAGAAATGATCAAATTCAGCTTCTAAAACTTTAAAAATGGAAGTATCTAAAATCCAGAAATTCATAGAGACGGGTGTAGAAGGAACCAACTCTGTTTTATTTCCCGAGGTATCGGTATGGAAGATAATACCATTTTCTTTAGCAATATTGGTGTGCTCTACCACTTTCTTCAGAAAACCATTTTGTATGGTGCACACCCCTCGTGAAACGCTCCCATTATCGCTTAAAGTTGCAGATAGCGGATAAGCTACCATACCGTATTGACCTTCATTAATCTGCCCATTTTTAATCAGTAAATAAGCTTTTTCGAAGGCTTTCCTATTGTAATAGTCATCTGCATTTATTACGACAAAAGGGTTTTTGATGACGTCTTTTGCTATTAATATAGCATGTCCGGTTCCCCATGGTTTTACTCTGTTGGTGAGTTTATCCCGATGTTTTTCAGGCAGTAAAGTATCCAGAGCTTGTACAATAAAATCCAATTTAATGTCCGCCTTATCGGCTATGGATTGAAAATAATCTTTAGTCTCCTGGTTAAAATAATCATTAATAACCAGCACTAACTGGTTAAAACCAGCATTTTTAGCATCGTAGATGGAGTATTCCATAAGACATTCCCCAGAGGGTCCCATCGGTGCTACTTGTTTTCTTCCTTTGTATCTACTACCTAAGCCCCCTGCGAGGACCAGTAAAGTTGCATTCGTTTTAGTCGTCATGATCTCGTAAGTGTATTGTTGCTTTTTGCAAATATGATGTTTTTAATATATGTGTTCTATATAAAGCCGCCGCAAGCAGAGGAATCGTTGTTCCGAATATCACACTACAAATATTGGTCCAGAAAATTTTAATGCTAGAACTTGTAGCTGTAATTTCTTGTAGTCTAAATTTTAAAAGTGGATTTGTTTTTAAGAAATGATTCAGGGAGAAATCCCAATAACTATTAGGATTACAGATGACTATAAACACTTTTTTTTCCTCTATTCCTAAATATTTACCCAAGATTGGATTCTGGATATCAAAAGAAAATAATCTGAGCAATTGATTTCGTTGGTTAACAGCTATCATATATGTAATAGACTCAAAACTCTTCTTTCGAAGATCTACAGCCTATAATTTATTTTATAGTTTTAACTTTATCCTTTTTTATATTCACCGTTAAAGGGTGGTCTGTAGATGAATATTTCCTTTTAGACCATAAATATACAAAAAAAACTCTCAGTTTTCTGAGAGTTCTATTGATAACATAATGATTAATTATTTTACTTGATCTACAACAGCTTTAAAAGCTTCAGGGTGATTCATAGCAAGGTCAGCCAGAACTTTTCTGTTAAGCTCAATGTTGTTTTTCTTTAAGTCTCCCATGAATTTAGAGTAAGAAATTCCTTGTTCTCTACATCCCGCATTAATCCTGGTGATCCACAAAGCTCTAAAATTTCTCTTTTTCTCTTTTCTGCCGCGGTAAGCATATTGCATGGCTTTCTCTACCGCGTTTTTAGCTACAGTCCAAACGTTTTTTCTTCTACCGAAAAAACCTTTAGCCTGCTTCATGATTTTTTTTCTGCGTGCTCTACTGGCTACCGCGTTTACTGATCTAGGCATAATTTAATTGTTTTTTTGAAGAGGGCGGCAACTAAACTATAAGTTACACTTGATAGGCTCCGCTTCAGGGTTAAACTTGTGTTTGAATTGATTAGAATTCTTATAAACCGAATTGAGATTTATAAAAACTACTTGATGGCTAATTGCTTAAGCACGCTTTTTTTGTCTACTTGGCTAACGAGACCTGTTTGCGTAAGATTTCTCTTCTGCTTAGTTTCTTTTTTAGTCAAGATGTGGCTTTTGAAAGCGTGTTTTCTTTTGATTTTTCCTGAACCAGTCAGAACAAAACGTTTCTTAGCTCCTGATTTAGTTTTTAATTTAGGCATTTTTTGCTTTTTTATTTTGTTATCAATATTTTATAGAGAAATACAGTCTTGCAATAATAAAGGCTACTGTATTAATACATTTCTAAAATTATTTTATAGCTTTTTTAGGGCTCATCATCATAATCATCCTCTTTCCTTCCAGTTTAGGAAGCTGATCTACTTTTCCAATGTGTTCTAGATCTTGAGCTAGCTTCAGGAGGAGAATCTCTCCTTGATCTTTAAAAACAATAGACCGTCCCTTGAAGAAAACATATGTTTTTAGTTTAGCGCCTTCTTCCAGGAATTTCTCTGCATGTTTCTTTTTGAATTCGTAGTCATGATCATCGGTTTGAGGACCGAATCGAATCTCTTTTACAACAACTTTAACTTGCTTGGCCTTTAACTCTTTCTGTTTTTTCTTTTGTTCGTATAAGAATTTTTTATAATCTAAAATACGACACACAAAAGGCTCTGCCTTATCGGATATAACGACTAGATCCAACTCTTGCTCTTCTGCCATTTTACGAGCAGTAGCAAGTGGAAATACGCCAGGCTCTACATTGTCTCCCACCAAGCGAACCTCTTTCGCTCTGATCTTTTCATTTATCATATGCGCATCTTCTTTTTTGCGCATCGGTGGTCTGTTGTTTGGTCTTCTTAGTGCTATGGTATTACTGATTTAAATGGTTAGCTATTTCTTCTTTTACTCTTTTTATGAAGTCTTCGACTGACATGACACCCAAATCCCCCTGACTTCTTCTCCTTACAGAGATGCTCTCGCTTTGTTCTTCGTTTTCACCAACTACAAGCATATAAGGGATCTTCCTGAGCTCTGCATCACGGATTTTTTTACCCGTTTTCTCATTTCTCTGGTCAATCAGACCGCAAATATCGTGATTTTCTAACAATTGCGAAACTTTTTTTGCATAATCTACATATTTTTCGCTAATTGGCAAAATAATAAATTGTTCTGGACTAAGCCATAAAGGAAAATCTCCGGCAGTATTCTCAATCAAAATGGCAATAAACCGCTCCATAGATCCAAAGGGAGCTCTGTGAATCATAACCGGTCTGTGTTTCTCATTATCGGCTCCTGTATACCACAGATCAAATCTTTCGGGTAAATTATAATCTACCTGAATCGTCCCCAGTTGCCAGCTTCTACCTAAGGCGTCTTTAACCATGAAATCTAGTTTAGGACCATAAAAAGCGGCTTCACCATATTCAATAACCGTTTTTAAGCCTTTTTGAGTTGCGGCTTGGAGAATAGCCGTTTCTGCCTTTTCCCAATTGGATTCAGTACCAATATATTTCTCTCGGTTTTCTTGATCTCTTAAGGACACCTGTGCTGTAAAATCATTAAACCCTAAAGAAGAAAAGACATAGAGTACCAGGTCGATTACCTTTTCAAACTCCTCCAGTAGCTGATCGGGTGTACAGAAGAGGTGAGCATCATCCTGAGTAAAGCCCCTAACTCTGGTCAAGCCATGTAGTTCACCACTTTGTTCATAGCGGTAGACTGTACCAAATTCAGCATAGCGTTTAGGTAAATCCTTATACGACCATTGCTGAGCTTTATAGATCTCACAGTGGTGAGGGCAATTCATGGGTTTTAATAAAAACTCTTCTCCCTCATGCGGTGTATGAATAGGTTGGAAGCTATCTTCTCCGTATTTTTCGTAATGTCCTGAAGTAACATATAATTCCTTATGACCGATATGAGGCGTAATAACGAACTCATAACCTTGCTTTTTTTGAGCTTCAGATAAGAAATTCTCCAATCTTTTTCTTAAAGCGGCACCTTTCGGTAACCACAGTGGAAGACCTGCCCCCACTTTTTCGGAAAAAGTAAAGATACCCAATTCCTTTCCTAATTTCCTGTGATCCCTACGCTTAGCTTCTTCTAGACGTGCCAAGTATTCCGTAAGGTCTTTTTGTTTAGGGAAGGTAATACCATATACACGGGTTAATTGCTTGTTTTTTTCATTTCCACGCCAGTATGCGCCTGCAGCATTCAGAATTTTTGCTGCTTTTACGATGCCTGTAGCTGGAATATGCCCTCCACGGCAGAGATCAAAGAAATTATCGTGAGAACAGAAAGTGATTTCACCATCATTTAGGTTTTCGATTAATTCTGTTTTATAAGGATTCGCTTTATAAGTTTCCAAGGCTTCAGCTTTAGAAATAGGATAGAGCTTAAATGTTGAATTTTTCTTTGCATTTTCCAACATTTTCTTTTCTATCTTTTCAAAATCCTTTTCTGAAAAAGCTTGATCTCCAAAATCGACATCGTAGTAAAAGCCATTTTCAATAGCGGGTCCTATAGTAAGATGAGCCGAGGGATAAAAATCCAAAATAGCCTGTGCTAAGAGATGGGCAGAGGAGTGCCAGAATGCTTTTTTACCCATATCGTCATTCCAGGTCAGAAGCTGAACCTTGGCATCTTTGGTTATGGCTGTACTTACTTCTACTTGTTTGCCATTGACCAATGCCGAAATCGTATTGCGCGCTAATCCATCACTAATGGATTGCGCTACTTGAAGCGGAGTTATCGGAGCCTCGAATTCCTTAATGCTTCCGTCCGGAAGAGTTATCTTTATCATAGTTGAAAAAAATGTATGCAAAATTAAAAAAAAATGGGCAAAAATATACTATGGTTTTGGGGGCTTTACCTTTTGTTTTATAATGTTCATAACATCTAGATGCTTTACCTTGGATTCTACCCAGCTTTGGATATCTATATACAACAGTGTTCTTTTGTAAAAATCGTGTTGGTGGCAAGCTTGGAGTACATTATGAAAATCTGCAAAAATCAGGTTTTGTTCCGAGAAAAAAACCTGATTCAATTGTTGGAAAAAACAGATGATTTGGTGATGTAGCCGATTGGGATTTTTCATTTTGCTTACAAAACGCTCAGTTTGTATAACAAATTCATCGTAATCCTCATCCATACCCGACTCATACTTTGCCATTAACATTAGCACGCGGGTATGAAATGCCAGATCTTCTTGTATGCCAGATTTAGTTTGAATAATTCGATGGGCGTACCTTAGGGAGGCTTCGTATTGTTTTGATCCAAACAACAAAGCTGCCATTTTAAGATAGAGAATAAGAAAATGGTGATCATCTATTTTATCCCGGAATTTTTTCATTTTTAGTTCCACTTCCGGGATGAGCTTGGTTCCTTTAAAAAACTCACCTTTAATGAAATGTATATTCATTATTGTATTATAAACATTTAAAAAAGTTAGGGACTGTAGATTCCCGTTTACCGTAAAGGGAGGGGTACAAATGGTGATCTGGAATTTTTCAAAGTATTGTTCTAGCTTTTGTACCTGTCCATTTATAAAAAGTATTTTCATCAGATTGGAGTTTCCTTTAATGTACCACACCGGATGATTTTTAATCATTTCTGGATTTTCATAAAATAACTCCACCCACTTTTTGGCATATTTATAAGCGCCTTTATAATTTTGTAACAAAAGATTTTTCCATACATGTGCCTTGTAAAACCATAGTTTTTCTCGGAAATTAAGTTTAGAAAATTGGATGTCCTTTATCTGTTCTGTGAAAAGCCTGATGATTTTTTCTTCATCTTGGGTATTTTGGGCATATCCATTGATCAACATCTCGCTATATAGCTTTAACGACAAATTAGATAAGTTGGTAGAATAAGTATTTTGAATGCTTAATTCTTGAGATTGCCTAATGAGTTCATCTGCACGGCCTTCAATACTTCGCGTAATATATTGGGATTCTATTACTTTTTCAAGATCTATAATATCTATAGCTAATGTTTTTTCATCCATTTCTAAGGCATTTTGTTTCGCCTTATCCAAGACTTTGAGGGCTTGTCTGTAAAGTCCCTTTTGATAGAGTATGGTAGCAAAGTCTAGCTGTTCCCGCAGATGAATTCTGTTATTTTGGAGACTGGGGTTCATTCTTAGGCTGACTAAGATTTGTTTATACAGATGTGCTTTTAGATTTGATAATTGCTGTTTGGTCGATATTTTTTTAGCCAATATGATAGACTCATCGTATTCATTCATTCTATCCAATTCCAAAAACAAAAGTAAAAACTTAGCTTCAGTATTTACACCTAAGCGATTAACATATAGTTTAAACTGTCTCTTTTCAGAGGTAGAAAGAGATTTTATAAGAACGAAGAGAAAATCTTTTTGCAAATCTGCCATTGTAAAAAATAAATAATTATTTTATTGGTATACAATATGTTATATGTTATTGGAGTAAGAATGAATATTGTAATTTTTTTGTAAATGAAGAAGACTAAATATCACATTGCTATACTTTTGGTTCAAAAGTAAATAAAACTTCCCTATGAAAGCCGACAAGATTGAAATTTTTGACACAACTTTACGAGATGGCGAACAGGTGCCCGGATGTAAATTGAATGTGGAACAGAAATTAGTGATTGCATCTAAGCTTGATGAGCTGGGCGTGGATGTTATCGAAGCGGGGTTTCCAATTTCAAGTCCTGGGGATTTTCAATCGGTTTATCAGATTTCAAAACGAGTAAGAAATGCAAAAGTATGCGCGCTTACCCGAGCCAATAAAAAAGATATAGAGACCGCAGCACAAGCTTTAAAATATGCTAAAAACCCTCGGATTCATACAGGCATAGGAACGTCTGACTACCATATAAAATATAAATTTAATGCTACGCATGATCAAATTATACAGCGTGCCGTAGAAGCTGTACAGTATGCTAAAAGTTTTGTAGACGATGTAGCATTTTATGCAGAAGATGCGGGGAGAACCGATAATGTGTATCTGGCAAAAGTATGCGAAGCTGCTATACAAGCCGGTGCAACGGTATTGAATATTCCAGACACCACAGGTTACTGCTTGCCAGAGGAATATGGAGCTAAAATAAAATATATAAAAGAGCATGTCAAAGGTATAGATGAAGTGATGATATCCTGCCATTGTCATAATGACCTGGGCTTGGCAACTGCCAATTCACTAGCAGGTGTATTAAACGGAGCGCGGCAGATAGAATGTACTATAAATGGAATAGGAGAAAGAGCCGGAAATACAGCTTTGGAAGAGGTAGTTATGATTTTTAGACAACATAAAAAATTGAACTTTATCACCGCTATTAATTCCAAAATGTTAACCGAACTCAGTTTATTAACTGCTGATATGATGGGAATGATGGTGCAGCCTAATAAAGCCATTGTAGGAGCTAACGCTTTTGCTCACAGTTCGGGAATACATCAGGATGGCGTAATTAAAAATAGAGTTACTTACGAAATTATCAATCCCGAAGAAGTAGGCCTAATCGAATCCTCAATTATTCTCACCGCCAGGAGCGGACGCTCAGCTTTGGCCTATAAGTTTAAGAATATGGGATTTAATGTAACCAAAACCGAATTGGACAACCTGTATATTGAATTTCTAAAAATAGCAGATCTTAAAAAAGAGGTGAATGAGGAGGATTTAAATTTTATTCTAAATAATTATAACCAAGGTGTCAGTTGTGAGCGCAGATAAGAAAACACTTTTTGATAAAGTCTGGGATTCTCATGTAGTAGATAGCATTCCCCAAGGTCCACAGATGATCTACATTGATAGGCATTTGATTCATGAAGTGACGAGTCCTCAAGCCTTTGCCGAATTGGAGGCTAAGGGGTTAAAGGTTTTTCGTCCTCAACAGATTACGGCTACGGTGGATCATAACGTGCCTACTTTGAATCAGGATAAGCCTATAAGAGATCAATTATCCAAGAAACAGATTGAACAGCTTATGGAGAATTGTGAAAAAAATCATATAGAAGTTTATGGATTGGGGCATCCTTATCAGGGTATTGTTCATGTTATTTCACCTGAACTGGGGATTACCCAGCCGGGTATGAGTATTGTTTGCGGGGATAGCCATACTTCTACGCATGGTGCTTTTGGTGCCATCGCTTTTGGTATAGGCACCAGTCAGGTCGCTCAGGTATTGGCCAGTCAGTGTCTGTTATTGGAGAAACCTAAATCAATGCGAATTAGGGTGGATGGAACATTAAATGTAGAAGTACAGCCTAAGGATGTTATTCTTTATATTATCTCAAAAATAGGTACAGATGCCGGAACCGGTTTCTTCTGTGAATATGCTGGAAATGTTTTTGAGGAAATGTCTATGGAGGGGCGCATGACGATATGTAACATGAGTATAGAAATGGGGGCTCGTGGAGGAATGATCGCTCCTGATGAAACCACCTACGCCTATCTAAAAGATAGAAAATTTTCGCCTAAAGGAGAAAAATGGGATTCCCAATTAAAATATTGGAAAAGTTTAAAATCTGATGAGGATGCTGTTTTTGATGTAGAATATCATTTTAGGGGAGAAGATATTCAGCCTATGATTACTTACGGAACCAATCCCGGTATGGGAATTAATCTCTCTGAATCTATTCCGCGTCCAGAGAATAAATCCCAAGAAAAGGCTTTGGCATATATGGGTTTTCAGGAAGGTCAGTCGATTAGTGACATTCCTGTAAATTATGTGTTTATAGGGAGTTGTACCAATGCTAGAATAGAGGATTTTCGTTCCGTAGCTGCCTATATCAAAGGTAAGAGAAAGGCAGATCATATTCACGCGCTTATAGTTCCGGGATCCCAACAAGTGGTAAAACAAATGTGCAGCGAGGGTTTAGATAAAATTTTCGCCGAAGCAGGATTTCGGATTCGTCAACCAGGATGCTCTGCCTGTTTGGCTATGAATGAGGATAAAATCCCTGAAGGAGAATATTGTGTATCCACATCTAATAGAAATTTTGAAGGAAGGCAAGGGCAGGGAGCACGAACTTTGCTTGCAAGTCCCTTAACAGCGGCTAAGGTAGCTGTAAAAGGAAAAATTTTAAACATCTAGATTGAATAAAATGCAAAAATTCACTTATATCACTTCTATGGCTATCCCTTTACCTATGGAAAATATAGACACTGACCAGATTATTCCTGCAAGGTTTCTTAAAAGTATCGATAAAAAAGGATTTGGTCAAAATCTGTTTAGAGACTGGAGGTTTGATAAGGATAATAAACCTAATAAAAGTTTTATTCTCAACAATCCTCGATATTCAGGGCAGATATTGGTGGCAGGTCATAATTTTGGGTGTGGTAGCAGCCGAGAGCATGCCGCTTGGGCACTATCAGGTTATGGATTTAGAGTGGTGATATCAAGCTATTTTGCGGATATTTTTAGAGGGAATGCTTTAAATAATGCTTTACTACCTGTAACAGTATCTGATAATTTTTTAGCGGACTTATTACAAAGCATAACCGAAAATCCTACCACTCAGGTTTTTGTGGATATAGAAAAACAAGAGGTGGGTTTTAATGATAAATCTGAGCGTTTTGAGCTGGATGCTTACAAGAAAATTTGTTTGATAAATGGCTATGATGACCTCGATTTTTTAATGAGCAAGAAAAAACACATTGAAGCTTTTGAAAAAAAACACATACAAATAACATATGAATGAAATAAAAATTGCAGTACTTCCTGGTGATGGAATAGGTCCGGAAGTGATTAAAGAAAGTCTTAAGGTTTTAGGGGCTGTTTCGGAAATTTATGCGTGTAAATTCTTGTTTAATGAGGGCTTAGTGGGGGCGAAAGCTATTTTTAATGCGGGTAATCCATTGCCCGATGAAACTCTGGAAATTTGTAAAAATTCAGATGCTGTTTTGTTTGGCGCGATAGGCGATCCTCATTTTGATAACGATCCCAAGGCTAAGCTGCGACCAGAGCAAGGCTTATTGAAATTGAGAAAAGAACTAGGTTTATTCGCGAACATACGGCCTTTGAAGATTTTTGATACCTTAGTCGAGAGCAGTCCATTGAAAAAAGAAGTGATTAAGGATACCGATATGGTAATCTACAGAGAATTGATTAGTGGTATTTACTTTGGAGAGAAGTTTACGGAGGAACAAGGAGAGTATGCTTATGATGTTTGTAGTTATAACAGATTCGAGATTCAGAGAATAGCACACCTGGCTTTTCAGGCCGCAAGAAAGCGTCGTAAAAAATTGACCTTGATTGATAAGGCGAACGTCTTGGATACCTCCAGATTGTGGAGGAAGATATGCCAAGAAATATCCCATCAGTATGCCGATGTTACCTTGGAATATATTTTCGTAGATAATGCTGCAATGCAAGTGATTTTGCATCCAAAGCAGTTTGATGTGGTCTTAACCGAGAATATGTTTGGTGATATCATTTCTGATGAAGCCAGCGTGATCGGTGGATCTATTGGTCTGATGCCTTCGGCCTCGATAGGGGAAAAATATTCATTATTTGAACCTATTCATGGCTCTTATCCTCAGGCTGCGGGAAAGGGGATTGCTAATCCTCTTGCTTCTATCTTAAGTGTGGCGATGATGTTGGAACATCTGGGGTACGATGCTGAATCCAGAGTTGTTGAAAAAGCTGTAGCCACCGTTATATCTAAGGGGTGCGTAACAGAGGATCTCAATCCTGAGCGGGCTTATTCTACTGCTGAGGTGGGTGATTTTGTGGCGGAGTTTATTCGAAATTCGCAGAAAGGTAGTTATTATAACTACGAAAATATTCAGATTGGAAAATCTACTATAGTTTAATATATTAAAGTCGATTTTATTATTAGGATTTATTTTTTAAACCTCCGAGCATCTCGGAGGTTTTTTATTATTTACAGAAAAATTAATAAATTTTCTATACCTTATTTTTTCTTTAATTCATCGCGAATTTCTATTAGAAGTTGATCTGTAGAAGAGGCTTCCGCAGCTTGCTCCTCGAATTGGGTTTTCTTGATTTTATTGATGCTCTTTACCATTAAAAATATTACGATCGCCAATAGTAAGAAATTTACAACAACAGTAATAAAATTACCATATGCAAAGATTGCTGTGTCGGGGGCAATTTGTCTGGCTTTTTCTAAGCTGGTACCCTCCGGAATGAGTTCGGCCCCTTTTCCTAAAGCAAAATAAAAACTGCTAAAATCTGGTTTTCCTATGATGGCCGCAACAAGAGGTAAAAGGAGGTCATCAGTAATAGCCGTCACAATCTTATTGAACGCACCCCCAATAATTACCCCTACCGCAAGATCAAAAGCATTACCTTTTAGCACAAATTCTTTAAATTCATTGATAATTTTCATTTTTTCTTTTTTTAATATAAATATAAGTAAATTAGATGTCTTTTAATAATTTTTTCTTTTTGAAACGATCATAATAACAAACCCCACCAGTATAAAAGGAATGCTTAGAACCTGTCCTGTATTGAGGCCTGCAAATTGGATGAATTCGTCCCCTTGAGGCTCTTTTAGAAATTCTACAGAAAATCTGATGGTCCACAGTAGTATTAAAAATAAACCGAATAACCAACCTTGGTGGTATTTTTTATTGGTATAACGATAGATACACCACAGGATAATAAATAAACATAAATAACCAGCCGCTTCGAAAAGTTGACTTGGATAGCGAGGGAGTGTGAGTCCATATTCACTACTTTGTTGTGGAAATAAAATAGCGAAAGGAGACGTTTCAGCGACGCGTTTTCCTATAATTTCTGAGTTGAAAAAATTTCCCATTCTTATGAAGGTTCCGGCCAATGCGATTGTGATTCCCACTCTATCATAAACCCATAAAGGATTTTTTTTAATAATGCGGAAAGAATAATAAAGGGTAGTTAAAATCAGGGCAATGGCTGCGCCATGACTGGCGAGTCCTGAAAAACCCGTGAATTTGAAAGTGGGTTTTGTTTGGATGGGTAAAAAAACAGACCAGAAATCTTGTTTAAATAACTCGGGCTGGTAAAAGATCACATGGCCTAGACGAGCCCCCAATATAGTGCCGATAACGGTCCAGGTGAAAAGAGAATCCAGATATTTTAAGTCGACACCGTCGATGATGAATATTTTTTTCATCAGAAAAAGCCCACATCCAAAAGCCAGTACAAACATTAAGCTGTAATAGTGTAGAGTCACCGGACCTAAAGATATACCTATAGCGGGATTCCATATTTTGTAGGGGGTTTCCAGTCGGGCCGAAGTTCCGGATTCAATAATGTCTTGAGGAGCCAGAGCTTTGTAAAAATATTTATAATGTTTAGTATCGTCCGTATTGGTAGGCTGAAAGTGCTCATCTAAAAGCTGATAGCCTTGTGTTTTATATTCTTCAAAAACGTTGGTATGAGCGTACTCGTTAATGATAGGGTTAAGAATCACCAGTGTATTGTAGGGAGCGCTTGTTTTTAAAAACGCTACAAAATTAGCTCCTGAGGTAGTTGCAAATATTTTCACGGATACTTTTTTCTCATTGAGCATGAGTACACCGTCCGACAAGTCTTGAGCATAATTTTGAGAGAAAAGCCCTTGGGTAAAAAGTGCGAAAATAAATAGGTAGATTTTAAAGAATATCTTGTTCATTCTGAGTATTTTATTATTTTATTCGGTTCTTGTCAGGCACAGGATCATAACCTTGGCCTCCCCAAGGGTGGCATCTTAAAATTCTCTTAATGCTAAGATAGCCTCCTCTTAAGAATCCATGCTGTTGTAGTGCTAATAGTGCATAGTGTGAGCATGTAGGGCTGTATCTACAATTTTTCCCCAACCATGGAGATATAGCATACTGATAAAATCTTATCAAGATGATAAAAGGGAAAATAAGAATTCTATTTAACATTTTCAATTTTAATACTCACAAAAATAGATGAAATTTATTTAAATTTGGAAAATTAAAGCATGAAATTGATGCTTTTATATTGATTTTTCATGAGTGTAAATATACCATTGGCCGAGAAGTTAAGGCCTAAGAGTTTAGATGAGGTTATAGGGCAGGAACATTTAACTGGGCCTAAAGGTCCTATACGGAAGATGTTAGAGCATGATACCCTTAATTCTATCATCCTTTGGGGACCTCCGGGGACAGGGAAAACGACTCTTTCGGAGATTATATCCGAGCAGTCTGGTCGGAAATTTTTTAAACTCAGTGCTGTATCTTCAGGGGTAAAGGAGGTACGGGATGTTATTGATCAGGCAAAGCAACAGAATCTTTTTTCTGGGAAGAGCCCTATTTTATTTATTGATGAAATTCACCGCTTTAGTAAGAGTCAGCAAGATAGCTTATTGCATGCGGTAGAAAAAGCTTGGGTAATCTTGATAGGAGCCACTACTGAGAATCCTAGTTTTGAAGTCGTTTCAGCATTACTGTCCAGGTGTCAGGTATATGTTCTTAAAGCTCTTGAGTATGAAAAACTTGAAAAGTTATCCATTAAAGCAATTGAAAAATACAATCGTGACTTTAGGACTCACTTTTCCATAAAAAATAAATCTTTGTTTATCCAGTACTCGGGGGGAGATGCTCGTAAGTTGATTAATGCGATTGAGATTGTGCTAAATCAATTTATCAATAGTACAAAACATGAAATCGAGAATGAGGATGTACTCAATGTATTGCAGGAAAGTATGGCGCTCTATGATAAAAATGGAGAACAGCATTACGATATAGTTTCCGCTTTTATAAAGTCTATTCGAGGTTCGGACCCCAATGCAGCCGTATATTGGTTAGCCAGAATGCTGGTAGGAGGAGAGGATATTAAATTTATTGCGAGGCGAATGTTAATCTGTGCTGCGGAAGATATAGGCTTGGCCAATCCTAATGCGTTGATGATGGCCAATAACTGTTTTCAGGCAATTAATGTTATAGGCAACCCTGAAGCTAGAATTATTTTAAGTGAATGTGCGGTTTATTTAGCTGTTTCTCCTAAAAGTAACTCGACCTATACTGCTATTAATACCGCTATGAAGTTAGCTAAAAATACAGGTGACTTACCCGTACCCTTGCATTTGAGAAATGCGCCCACTCCACTTATGAGTGAAATGGATTATGGAAAGGAGTACAAATATTCGCATGATTATAAGGGTAATTTTGTTGAGCAAGAATTTTTGCCAGAGAAGATTGTGGGTACTGCTTTTTATATCCCTGGGGATAACTCTACGGAGAAAAAAATTGAAACTGAAATGAGTAAGAAATGGAAGGAAAAATATAAATAGAGAGAAAGACTTTGCTTGGTGAAATTTGCTTTTTGATAGGCTTTATATGGGTACATTCGGTGTAAAATTCTCTCATTAGCAAAGTCGTCATTACAATTTCATCTTCCATGCATTTAATGAGCGCGCTTCACTCTCAGTAGGGGCTAGAGTTTCTCATTTTTTTTTCGGTGTGTATAGCTACTGTTTTCAGTTAATCGTTTCACCATACAGTGCATTGCATGTTGTCCAGATTCAATCGTTCTTTGTTCAGATGATTTTTTGTATAGACAGGTAAGTATGCAACATCTTGCGGAAAACTTCCGAACTACACTTTTCGATAATCGTAATAAAGCATTACCAGCTGAAAGAGACTTTAATGCGCTCTACATCAATAAGCAATCCTCCATAGGCTCCCAGTTTTAATTTATGAACGATACCATCGAAGACATAAGTTGCATTAAACAATCTGGGAAACCCCCATCTTTTGACAAGAATAGAATGCTTAATCTTTTCTTCTATTGTTTCTTTTTGTAGATTTGAGTAATTGTAGTTCGTTGCGTCTTCATTAATAGGATGTTAACTCTCCATTGAAGCTTTAGACTCGATCTGTATTATCTAATTTTAAATTAGACTTATGATGAAATTTAGCAGAAAAACAATGGTGCTTTTTTTTGTAGGAATATTATTAGCCTCCTGTAAAAATGATGCAGAGACCTCAAAAGTTGAAGATCAAAAAGAAAATACAACACAGGAAAATAAGAAGATCTTAAAAGTGACAGACACGTTTTCTCTTGATGGGATCAATTTTAAATTATTGCAAAATGGAGATCAGGCAGAAATAAAAATCGAAGCAAAAGACCGTGTCGTGAAGGGGAATATAAAACTTTCCCCGCCCTGTTACTTTTTAAAACAGGATGGAAAAGTTCAGTCGTTTGCCTATCCTGATGTAAAGGTAGCTCATACCCTAATTGTTTTAGGAGATACCGTAGGCACGGATGTGAAAAAATATTTTGGATTTCGTGATACTAATGATTACAGTAAGATCTGTGGAGAGGCTCTTCAGGGCATCCTCATCAAGAAAGACAGTGTTATTGTTACGGAAAGAGTTTTGGAAGAAATATTCACGTGTGCTGATCCGGGAGCAGATGAAAAAGAATTTTGGGATTTTGCCCATACCAGAGAAACATATAAGCAATCACATAACCCTAAATACCGATAATAATGATCAAGTTTTATGATTTATGGGACAATCACCCTGGGAGAGAATCCTATCCCTGCAATTTTCAAAATCGATGTGCTATAAGAATGGGAATTGCTTTGGAAAAAAGCAAGGTTGATTTAAGCTCGTTCAGAGGAGCCCGCTGTTGGTTTGACCATAATCCAAGACATATTTTGCGGGCACAGGAGCTTGCGGACTGGATTTCAAAAACACACACACAATATTTGGAATAAAGAGAGTGTACAAAAGAAAAGATCACCCAAAGCTGTCAAGTGACGACTTTTACGGAAAGAAAGGCATTGTTTCTATAAAAGATGGTTGGGGTCCAACAGACCATATTGATCTATGGAACGGCTACAAAATGCAAGGTGGAGAAGCTTCATTTTTAAGCAGAGGAGTAGAAATATGGTTTTGGCGATTATCGTGAGGTGTATGCCCGAGACGATGAGTACCCTTGAAATAAAGCGATACGGATAGTAAACTTGGTGTATTGAACAAATTAACTTTTCACCTATTCAAACTCCTGTTGAATACAAAAAAATGAAGTAGAATCATGCTGGTTATTCTGTTTGTAACACCATGAAAAATTTTATTTTTTTTTATTGTATAGACTTTTTTTCTTTTGGATCATGCATGATATAAAAGAAGATTTAAATATAGGTTTCTGGAGTATGGTTTTTAGCTTTCTAGGATATATTCAGCATAGTGTCCTAAAGGTTTGACATCAACACCTATACTTTTTAATTCTTCAAAAGAGTTTTTAATCAGTACTTCTCTTTGGGGGCCATCAATATTAATAAAGAAAAAATACTTACCCAGTCCTTTTTTTAAGGTTCTAGATTCTATTTTACTTAAATTGAGCTTTCTCCATGCGAATACCGATAGTACTTGGTGTAAGCCTCCGGCATAATCCTCTGGAAGCGTCACTAAAATGCTTGTTTTTTCTCCTACTTTTTTCAATACAGCGTTCCACTTCACTTTCTTTTTAGAAATGACGATAAAACGAGTATGATTCTGTTCAAAATCTTGGATATTGTGGTTAATAATTTTTAGACCATATAATTTAGCTGCAAAGGAGTTGGCTACAGCCGCTATTTTTTGTTCTGGAGTTTCCGATACTTTTTTCGCAGCTGCAGCCGTGGAGGCGTAGTCCTGTAAGGGGGTTCCAGCATAATTTGTATTGAGAAAATGAAAGGACTGGGCTAAAGCTTGGGGGTGAGAATATATTTTTTCTAGAGTATTGTGATTGTGTTGTAGGGGGTGGATCATCAGCTGATGAGCGATAGGCATTATTGCCTCCGCTTCGATAGTCAGTTGAGGGGTATCATATAAATAATCTAAGGTCATGGAGACCGTACCTTCTATAGAATTTTCTAAAGGTATTACAGCTTTGTCTACTAAATTGCTTTTTACGGCTAGAAAACAATCTAAAATACTGAACTGAGGAATGAGTTGCTGATCTGGAAATATTTGCGTAGCAGCCAGCTGAGTGAAGGAGGCGTGAGGTCCTAGAAATGCTATTTTCATATCACAAATGTAATTATTTATTTGAATTATAATCAGGCTTATTCTTTTCTTAAGTAAAAATGATCTCCTTTATAATACAGTGAGTATAGAGTATATGTTTTTATGATTAGCTTTATTGTTTCTACACTCTCGATTATCATAGGATGTGATAGATCTGATTACCAGTTTGTACTAAATTTTGTACTTCTACGATACATCAGTATTGGAGTTGAATTTATTTAAGCAGTAAGCTTTTTTTTCTTTCCATAGGTTTATATACCCGGTTTTCAAATGTCACAATTTCTATATTCTCATTGTAATAAGCTGTTTCCTTCTGTCTGTTTTATCCTGTATATGCTTTAAGGTCTTTCCGTTTTTTACTTTTTTTGTTTTGTGTTTTTTATTTTTAGCTCGACGATTGATGGGAAAGGTTGATGTTTTTCTCACAATTACTTTGAAAATGTATTTTTTAAGTAATTTGCTGTCTTTATCTAAGAAAATATTTTTTTGTTCGTTTTTAGAATATTTTTGTTTTTATTTTTTATAAATATTTATTTATTAATTAAAAATATGTATTTGTTATTTTTTTTATCCAGTGAGTATAGATATGATCAAAAAATAACAACACAATATCGCTTTTGATTGCACTTCTATTATTCGTTTATAAGGTGCTCTGAAATGTACCAGACAGGAGCACGATGTCCGCTAAAAAAAGATGAAATTCTATTGGGTTGGGCATTTGGATGCCCTTATCCCTCTCTTTTAAGAGGTATAAGAGCAAAGTTTATCCCTACTGTATCTTATAAAATATGGGTTTACGACTAAGTAAGTCCAAAGAGAATATTCCCCAGTTTTTCACGGGGCATATAATTTACAGGTGTAAGCCGTGTAATCTGGTGAGGGGTAAGGTATTTACTTTAATCATCATATAGCCCTTGTTTTTTTGTGCTTAGTCCAAATGTTTACGCAATAGATCCTAATCATAGAATCTCTTACGCTTCGTAGGAGTTTATCCGATGTTTCATTATATGTCGTGGCAGAAAGCTGAATTTATATTTTGGATCAGCTCTATTGAGTTTAATTCCGACCCTTTTACTTGAACTCATTCTAGTGTTATATTTTTATTATATAATTAATTAATAATCTATTTTTTTTATTTTTTCATAAAATTTATAGTGTTTTTGAATTATTGATTATCACTTATTTTTACTTTTGTTTATTATTATTTATAACATAAATATATGTATATTTGTTTTTTTAACAATTAAAAACAAATCTGATGAAAAAAAATGTAAAATTGGTATTATTATTGAGTGTGTCTTTGTTTTTGAGTTCGTGCTCTCGTGAGGAAACAGAGACCAATAGTGTGACGAATACCTCGGAAAGGGGTAAGATTCTTATTCAAACACCTTCTGGCGCTACTCTAGAAAAAGTAGGTGATGATTATATCTGGTTAGGTGATATTCTTCTTTCACCTTCTCAGGTAAAAGAGGTGAGTAGTAAAGGTTATTTTTCTGGACTCCTATTAAAAGGAGATAAAAAGAATCCTGCTACCTATGTGGATCCCAATACCCATTTGCCTATTGCAATTCAAGGGCAAAAAGCCAGTACCAAGGCAGGTGATCCTAAGGCTGCAGTAGGCATATATCCCAGAGGTAATAACCAATGGGGATTGGTTCGGTATGTATTAGCTCCTAACCTAACCCAGGACAGACATCGAATAATCAATGAAGCTATGGCTCATTGGCAAGCTCATACCAATGTCAGATTTTACAATATGACAGGACAGTCGACTAGACGACCGGATGGTAGTAGTCATGATTATATTGAGTTTGTAAACGCAAATGTTAACAATTCGTATGTGGGCAGAATCGGAGGTAGGCAGGTGCTTAATTTGGCTCAAAACCAAGACGCCGCTACAGCGATACATGAGATAGGACATGCTGTGGGGCTTTTTCACGAACAAAGCGCTCCAAATAGGGACGATTTTATGAATATTAATTGGGGAAATCTCCGCCGAGAAGTATGGCATAATTTCGATAAGGTTTCACCTGCTACTCTATTCGAAGCAGTTGATTACAGTTCAATTATGATGTATTCTTCTTATATATCCGATCCCGCTTTCGTGTACAATCCGAATATTCCAGTGATGACCAGGAAGGATGGAAGTACTTGGGGGTCTACTCGTGTATTATCTATGTCAGATAGAGTGCTCGCTAACCATCTTTATCTGCCGTATATACCTAGGTCAGACTCTTATCGCGAATTAGACGATATCGTTTACAAACCGGATAATACGATTATGTCTTCAACAGAACGTTTAGCCTTGCAAGCTAAGCTCAATAATGGAAATCCAATACCACCACTGGGAGGTAGAGTCCACGTAAACTAATCGATGAATCATATAGGTCCTATGGTTTATTCTAATCTAGGACCTTATTGTATGGAGGAGATTGTGAGTTTATTCTAAAAGTGAGGTTTAGGCTATTACAGAGAAAATATTTTTATATTCTAATCTCATAATTGTATAGATGATGAAAAAAATAAAAATTTCAGTATGATTTTATGGGCAGTAGCTACATTGTTATTGAGTGCTTGCTCTCGTGAAGAAGCTGTTAAAAAGGGGTCCTTGAACTTAAATTGAAGAATGAAACTTTTGTAAAAATACCTTCTGCAGCTACTATAAAAAAGTATTCAATGACTATCTATGGTAGGGTGATATTTTTCTGTAGTCTTCTCAGTTAAAATAGGTTTCGGTTTTTAAGCTAAAGCTTCTTTATTGTTCGATATAAAAAAGGTTTATTCTATACGTTCTCTCTTTATTTCTTCTATAATTTCTGGGTTTAGTAGGGTAGAGGTATCGCCAAAGTTGTTGAAATCGCCTTCTGCAATTTTTCGGAGTATCCTTCTCATAATCTTTCCAGATCGCGTTTTAGGAAGCGCAGAGACAAATTGTATTTTATCCAGTTTTGCGATGGGTCCGATAGTATCTGAGATTAAGAGATTAATTTCTTTTTTAAGATTTACTTTATGTCGGGTTTCTCCAGTTTCTTTTAAGATAACATAGCCATATAATCCGTTTCCTTTTACATCGTGAGGATAACCAACGATAGCGGATTCCGCCACAGCGGGGTGAAGGTTAATACTATCCTCTATGGGAGCAGTGCCTAAGTTGTGACCAGATACAATAATAACATCATCTACGCGACCGGTAATGCGATAATAGCCCACTTCATCCCTTAGGGCTCCGTCTCCGGTAAAATATTTTCCGGGAAAGCTTGAAAAATAAGTGTCTATATAACGTTGGTGATCTCCCCAAATACTGCGGGCGATACCTGGCCATGGAAAACGAATACAGAGGTTTCCACTAACCTGATTCTCTGTGATTTCATTGCGTTTATCATCCATAAGAACCGGTTGAATACCGGGGAGGGGTAGCGTCGCATATGTTGGTTTGGTGGGAGTGACAAAGGGAATAGGAGAGATTAGAATCCCACCTGTTTCCGTTTGCCACCAGGTATCTACAATAGGACATTTTTTATTTCCCACATGATCGTTATACCAATGCCAAGCCTCATCGTTAATAGGTTCTCCTACAGATCCAATAATTCTTAAAGTGCTGAGATTGTGCTGCTTTACCCAGTCTGAATTTTCTTTCGCTAAAGAACGTATGGCTGTAGGTGCGGTATAAAACTGTGTGACTTTATGTTTATCAATGATTTCCCAAAATCTGTCAGGCTGTGGATAAGTGGGGGTGCCTTCAAAAATAATTGTAGTGGCCCCATTGCAGAGCGGGCCATACAGAATATAAGAATGTCCGGTGATCCAACCTATATCTGCACTACACCAATAAATATCATTTTCTTGATAATCAAATACATTTTTAAAAGTGTAAGCCGTGTAGACCATATAGCCTGCGCAGGTATGGAGCATCCCTTTAGGTTTGCCCGTGGATCCGGAAGTATATAGAATGAATAGAGGATCTTCGGCGTCCATTATTTTGGTCACAAAATCAGAGGACGCCTTCGAATAATAGTCGTCTAGCCATAGATCTCTCCCATCTTTCATATTCACCGTGTGGTGGGTACGCCTGACGACTAAAACGCTTTCTACCCCAGAAGGATGTTGAGCTAGAGCTTCATCTACTATACCTTTTAAGTCTATGGTCTTATTTCCTCTGTAGCCTCCATCGGCACATATAATGATTTTTGCGCCGCAATCTTTCACTCGAGAAGCGATAGCAGAAGCTGAAAATCCGGCGAAAATAACTGAATGTACAGCGCCCATTTTTGCGCAGGCGAGCATGGTGATGGCAAGCTCAGGTATCATGGGAAGATAAATACAAACTCGATCTCCTTTTTGAACGCCTAATTCTGTGAGTACATTTGCCATTTTGCATACCCTTTGATGTAAATCTTTGTAAGTGATATATTGAGCTTCTTCGCTAGGGTTGTTGGGCTCCCATATAATCGCAGTTTTATCTCCTCTTTTATTGAGGTGTCTATCTAGACAGTTTTTGGTAATGTTTAATTTTGCATTTTTAAACCAGGTAATGCGAGCTTCTTCCATATTGTATTTCAATACCTTGCTCCAACGTTGGTACCATACAAAATTATTATCAGCGACTTCGTTCCAGAATTTTTTTGGATTTTTAATCGATTTTTTATATTGTTTAAAATACTCGGGAAGATTATTGATTTTGAAATTGTTACTCATGGTGGTGTTTTAAAAAATAACAATAGGAAGTTATTATTTTTTTTTAAATAATGAATTGAGAAAACTAAATTAAATCACTTTTTTTGATAAATTCTTTAATAAAGGGATAAATCGCCCAATTTAATTCTCATCTCTTCAGTATTTATTCTTGTTTAGTGTGAAAAAAAATGTATATTTGCAGCCAATGGAAACGTTGAAACCTACTTTACGGGTGCAAGTACAATATATGAATTTTGATGGCTTACCAGCCATAAAGATATTTTTTTTCAAACGAAGGCTTTTTTAGTCTTCGTTTTTTTTATGTTTAACAATATAATATATAAATAACCAAATAATATGCTTACAATAGCGGAACTAAGTACAGAAAAAATTGAAGAAATACTTACAGAAGCTGTCCAATTTGCAGATGGAAAACAAGCAAAAGTAGTAGGAGATTGTTTTTGCTCCAATATGTTTTTTGAAGATAGCACCCGTACCAAAACCAGCTTCGATGTTGCGGAACGAAAATTAGGTCTACAGGTAGTACCCTTTGAAGCTATGACCAGTTCGATGAATAAAGGGGAGAGTCTATACGATACCGTCAAAACGATGGAGGCGATCGGAGTAAATCTTGCGGTAATTCGTCATAAAGAAAATTATTATTTCGATCAGCTGAAAGGTATAAATATTCCTATCGTAAATGCGGGTGATGGCAAGGGAAACCATCCCAGTCAATGTATGTTGGACTTATTAACCATAAAACAGGAGTTCGCCACTTTTGAAGGATTAAAAATCGGTATAGTGGGAGATATTAAACATAGTAGAGTGGCTAACTCGAATGCTCAGGCTTTAAGGAGATTAGGAGCAAAGGTCAGTTTTTCGGGCCCTTCCAGCTGGTTTGATGAGGGTGTTCTTATTAATGGTGTTTATGAATCTTTAGATGAATTGATAAGGGAAGTGGATGTATTGATGTTGCTTAGGATTCAACATGAGAGGCATACCGATAAAATGGCATATAGTAAAAATGAGTATCATCGGAAATACGGATTGACATTAGAACGGGAGCAGAAAATGAAACCTACGGCTATTATTATGCACCCTGCTCCCATCAACAGAGGTGTTGAAATCGCCAGTGAATTGGTAGAGTGTAAGCGATCTAGAATTTTCACCCAAATGAAAAATGGAGTTTTCGCCAGAATGGCAATTTTAAAAAATGAATTAGAAGCTATAGGTTATACATTTAAATAATTTTTATATCAGCTGTAGTGTTGAAATAAGAGTAATAAATAAGACAGCGTACTTGCGAATTCCAGCTATAATGAAAAGAGAAAAATGAAAAAAAAATTAATACTAGAAAGTGGTGAGGTCTTCCATGGAGTCGGATTTGGAGCCCCTGTAGAGACTCAAGGAGAAGTAGTTTTTAATACCAGCATGACAGGTTATCAGGAATTGATTTCTGATCCTTCATATTGCGGACAGATTGTTTGTATGACGTATCCTTTAATTGGAAATTACGGCATTAATAGAGATGATTATGAAGCAATTGAACCTGCTCTAAAAGGACTTATTGTAAAGGAGATTTGTGATCTGCCTTCTAACTTCCGTAGTCAGATGGATTTAGATGAATTTTTTAAACGTAAAAATTTAGGGGGTATTTCCGGTATTGATACCCGGCGATTGACCAGGTTAATTCGTAGTAAAGGGGTGGTAAAGGGGAAGATTGTAGACTATAAGACTTCTGAACAGGATGTCATAGAGGCGTTAAAAGCAGATGTTTTTCCCACCAATCAGATCGAAACCGTTTCCACCAAAAATAATTATGCCAGCCCAGGAAGGGGATTGAAGGTTGTATTAGTAGATTTCGGTGCCAAATTAGGGATTTTAAGAGAGTTGACCAAAAGAGATTGCGATGTGATAGTTGTTTCACAAAATATAAATGCAGAGGAAATTAAATTGATGAATCCGGATGGTATTATGCTCTCAAATGGACCAGGAGACCCTCAGGATGTGCCTCAAGCTCTGGAAATGATACGAAGCGTGATCGGAGAGATTCCTATTTTTGGAATTTGTATGGGGCATCAGCTGTTAAGTTTAGCCTGTGGAGCCAAAACTTTTAAGCTAAAGTTTGGACACAGGGGGGGGAACCATCCTGTTTTAGATGTCAGAACCAATAAAGTAAGTATTACTTCCCAAAACCATGGATATGCCGTCGATCGGGAATCTTTAAAAGATACAGAATTGGAAGAAACCCACATTGCGCTTAACGACAGAACGAATGAGGGAGTAAGACATAAAAGATATCCTTGTTTCTCTGTACAGTACCATCCTGAAGCCAGTCCGGGCCCGGAAGATGCAAATTACCTATTTGATGAGTTTATCGACATGATGAAGAAATTTAAATCTAAAAAAGAAGTTTACTAAATAAGATGGCAAAACGCACAGATATAAAAACGATTTTGGTAATCGGCTCCGGACCTATTATTATAGGTCAGGCAGCTGAATTTGATTATGCTGGAACCCAAGCCTGTTTGGCGCTTAAAGAAGAGGGCTATCGCGTCTTGTTGGTTAATTCGAATCCAGCGACCATTATGACCGATGTCGAAGTTGCAGATAAAGTTTATATAGAACCTATATCATTAGAATTTGTAAGTAGAATTATCCGAAAAGAACGGCCCGATGCTTTGCTTCCTACTTTGGGAGGACAAACCGGTCTTAATATGGCTGTAGAATTGGAAAAGGCAGGCGTACTCCAAGAGTGTCATGTAGAGGTATTGGGTACTAAACTCTCCGCAATTAATCAGGCCGAAGATCGAGATTTGTTTCGCGAATTGATGAGGGAGCTAAATGAGCCTGTTCCAGATTCGGATATTGTTACCACTGTACAAGGCGCTCTAGATTTTGCGCAGAATATAGGTTATCCCGTAATTGTGAGACCTGCTTTTACGCTTGGAGGAACAGGAGGAGGGATCGCTACTACGCCTGAAGAACTGAGAGAGATTACCGCCAATGGGCTTAAATACAGTCCCGTAACACAGTGTCTTATTGAAAAATCCATTGCCGGATTTAAGGAAATAGAATATGAGGTGATGAGGGATGCTCGGGACAATGCTATTGTAGTATGTAATATGGAGAATATAGATCCTGTAGGTATTCATACGGGGGATTCCATAGTAGTTGCTCCTTCCCAAACACTTTCGGATAGAGAATATCAGCTGTTGAGAAATGCTTCTCTAAAAATTATACGGGCTTTAGGGATTGAAGGTGGGTGCAATGTTCAACTAGCTTTAGATCCGCACTCTTTTAATTATTATATTATTGAAGTGAATCCTAGGGTTAGCCGTTCTTCTGCTTTAGCCTCTAAGGCCACAGGCTATCCTATTGCAAAATTAGCCGCTAAAATTGCTGTCGGGCTCAGCTTGGATGAAATGATGAATCCGGTGACCGGAAAAACATATGCTTGTTTTGAACCTGCATTGGATTATGTAGTCACTAAAATTCCACGTTTTCCATTTGATAAATTTGAAACGGCTGATAGAACGCTTTCTACCCAAATGAAAGCGACCGGAGAGGTGATGGCTATTGGTCGTAATTTTGAGGAATCTATTATGAAAGCTATTCGTTCCCTAGAAACAGGAATTCAGCATTTAGGACTCAAGACGAAAGATGCATTATCTTTAACGCCTGCTGAAATCGAAGCAAGAATACGTATAGCAGATGATGAGAGAATGTTTATCATCGGAGAAGCTTTAAGGAGGGGTTATGATTGGCAACAAATTGTAGAGTGGAGTAAAATCGACAAATTCTTTATTTGGAAATTTAAAAAATTGGTTGATTTTGAAATAAAAATAGCAGAGAACATTAAAAATATTAGTGTATTGAGAGCTGCTAAACAATTAGGTTTTTCCGATGTTAATATTGCCCACCTTTGGAAGATGAGTCCCGATGAGGTCTATGGATTCCGAAGAGAGAATGGGATTATCCCTGTTTATAAAATGGTAGACACCTGTGCGGCCGAATTTGAATCTGAAACACCTTATTTTTATGGTACTTATGAGGAGGAGAATGAAAGTGTAGTGAGTCATAAAGAAAAAATTGTTGTATTGGGATCCGGACCGATTCGAATTGGTCAGGGAGTGGAGTTTGATTATGCTACTGTGCATTCTGTATGGGCTATAAAAGAGATGGGCTATGAAGCGATTATTATTAATAATAATCCCGAAACGGTTTCTACAGATTTTTCAATTTCGGATAAGTTATATTTTGAGCCCTTAACCGAAGAGGATGTAATGAATATCATAGATTTAGAGAAACCCAAAGGCGTGGTCGTACAGTTTGGAGGGCAAACCGCGATTAATTTAGCCGATAAATTAGCCAAACACGGCGTTCGGATATTGGGAACTTCATTAGAAGATTTAGATAGAGCCGAAAATAGAGATAAATTCGAACATGCGCTTCGGCAGCTTGGTATCCCCCAACCTTTGGGAAGAACATGTTTTTCTAAAGAAGAGGCTGTTAAAATAGCAGCTGAAATCGGTTATCCGGTTTTGGTAAGACCTAGCTACGTATTGGGAGGTCGGGCGATGGAAATTGTATATAATGAAAGCGATCTAAATTTTTATATGGAGAATGCCGTGCATGCCAGCCCTGAACAACCGATATTGGTAGATCGCTATCTGACGGGTAAAGAGGTGGAAGTAGATGCTATATCGGATGGGGAAACGGTAGTGATACCAGGTATTATGGAGCATATAGAAAGAGCCGGTGTGCATTCAGGAGACTCTATAGCGGTATATCCCTCTCAGAATATATGTCAACAAAATCTAGATGACTTGGTAGATTATACCATTCGTTTAGCAAAGGGACTAAATGTGGTGGGGTTAATGAATATTCAATATGTATTAAATGAGGGAAAGGTTTATGTGATAGAAGTAAATCCGCGTTCCAGTCGTACGGTTCCATTTTTGAGCAAAATTACTCAGGTTCCCATGGCCAAGGTGGCCACTAAAGTTATCTTAGGGGAGAGTCTCAAAAAACAAGGTTATAAAAATGGATTGGTACCTAGCAAAGAAGGAATATTTGTAAAAGTTCCCGTATTTTCATTCAGTAAATTACGAAAGGTAGATATTACCTTAGGACCTGAGATGAAATCTACTGGCGAAGTGATGGGAAAAGATACCACCCTGGAAAAAGCGCTTTATAAAGGTCTTATTGCAGCGGGAGGTAAGGTGCCTCTTCACGGATCTGTATTATTTACCGTCGCGGATAAACATAAGGAAGAAGCTTTTGAATTGGCCTCTAGATTTTTAAATATAGGATATAAAATCTATGCGACAAAAGGAACCTCGCGGTACTTTAAAGAAAGAGGTATCTCTGCAGAGGTAGTCAATAAAGTAGATGATTCTGCAGAGGAAGATCTTATAGATCTAATACAAAAGGGCGGAATTCAATTTGTAGTGAATACGATGACTAAAGGCAAGGAGATCGAAAGAGATGGCTTTAGGATTCGTAGAGCTAGTGTAGAAAACGGGGTTCCTTGTTTAACTTCTATGGATACAGTTGAAGCATTGATAAAAGTAATAGAATCTATGACCTTTCAGATGTTAGAAATGTAGTAGCAACAAGTGTTGTAAAAGAGCTACTCTTGTTATAGGGGGAACTCTTTTAATTTTAGATGATAGGCTCCTATCTAAAAAATGGCATACAAAAAATCAAGGTGGATTTGTACCCACCTTGATTTTTTTCATTATAATTAGAGATGTTATACATTTTGAAAAACCTTATGAGAGTTAGACCTGATTTTTTCTAACACTTCTCTTTTGCTTTCATTTTTTAGATTAGGATTTAAATCTGGAGAACTATAGGGAAGTAAAAAAATAAGATGTTATGGTCATTTTCTTCTGTGATTACTATACTAATCCATGTAATAAACATAAGGTATTTTATCTTGAGTTATCGATACCTTATAAATTCCACCAAACTGGCAAATCTGTTGTATGATGACCGCCTGTTTAAAAAAGGACTGGGCAATCTCTACGATGGCGACGGAGCCAAGTATATCGGTAGGGGAGACAGGGAGAAGCAACTATACTCAATTAGCCCAATCCACAGGTATCGATGTGGTAAGCCAACCCTAGCTATTGGAACACTTGCCTTATAAATTTACTCCTCTTCTCTATTACTCGAAAAACACATCAATGATACTATAAATCTTGATTATTGGCAATGCGGTAGGTGATGACCGGTGATTATAGCAAGAATACTTTTGATTTTTCAGGAGTCTTCACTTGTGTTAAATACTGGAAAACGTTATTAATACTTTATTTTTTAGAAAAAAAAACTTAATTATAGAAACATTTTAAATTATGTATTTTAGGCTCTAAAATACTACATATGAAATTTAGAAGTGATATTCAGGGCTTGCGAGCTCTTGCCGTTTTATTTGTTCTAATCATTTATCTTCTAATTATCTCCCAGGAGGCTTTATTGGAGTGGATATTTTTTTCGTAATATCAGGGTTTCTTATTTCTAAGATAATTCATTCAAAAATCCAAAAAAATACATTTAGTCTTTTAGGTTTTTATATAGACAGGATCAAGAGGATAGTTCCAGCCTATTATTGCATGTTAATAATTTGTTGGCTGTTGTTTCTTTTCGTATTTGTTCCTTCTGATCTTGGGAAGTATAAACTGGGATACTTTTGGACATTTTTGTTCAATTCTAACCATCACTTTGCTAATGTAGACGATTACTTTGGGGCATTGAGTAATGAAAACCCTCTCTTACACACTTGGACGCTGGCAGTGGAGATGCAGTTTTATTTATTTCTTCCCTTAATATTGCTTGTTATTAGAAATTTGAGAACACTATTAATCACACTTTATATAACTTCAATTATAATTATAGGTTGGAGTACTATGGAAATTTATAATGCTAATAAAGCTTCAATGTACTTTTCTTTGGTGTCTAGATCCTCTGAATTTTTTATAGGGGTTATTGCAGCTTTTTCAAAAATAGAAAATAAGAGTTGGGTGAAGAATCATTCTAACTATTTGAGTGGTTTTGGATTGCTAATATTAATTGTGTCTGCTATTGTTTTCAATGAAGCATCACCTTTTCCCGGAATTTTGGCTTTAGTAGTATGTATAGGTGCAGTATTGATACTTATTTCTCAGGATAGTAAAATTAATCACTATATATCCAACAAGTATTTAAGCTATTTAGGAGAGATCTCGTACTCAGTATATTTATGGCATTGGCCTATCATGGCGTTCTACAGATATTATACTCAATCCTATGAATTTAGTTTTATTGAAATTGTATCTATTCTATTAGCCACTATGATAGCTTCTTTGCTTTCCTATTATCTTATCGAAAGGCCGTTGAGAAGTAAAGAGAGGTTAAGATTTTATTTACCATTTTCCTTTATGATCGTTCTCAATGTATTGATGGTCTTTTTTACATCTCAAGTGAAATTAAGAGTTTCGAATATTCCATCGATTTATATTTTCCCTAGTTTTGGATTGAATTCACACGCTGGAGGTTTTAAAGAGGTAGAGGTGTATGGTGGGAAAAATGAGATAGGGAAACGAATCTTATTCGTAGGTGATAGCCATGCCTTAACATTAAAACCTTTCGTTGATACAATAGGAAAAAAGAATGGCTTTTCTTTCAGGACATTGACAAATAATGTTTATCCTACTATACCTTTTATTGATCCGTCAAGTATTGAGGATAAAGGGAGGAGGAAAATCCAAGAAAAATTGAATCCAATCATTAGTAGAGAGTTTAAGATGGCGGATATCATCATTATTAGTTTCTACTCAAAAGAAGCGGATAGATGGGCGGTAGCGGTGAATAAAATGATAAATAATCTTAAGCCTAATCAAAGAGTCTTGTTGCTTTCGGATTATCCAACTTTAGATAAAAACCCAGTCAGATCAAATAAAGACTTCATCAAAGATCAATCAAGGAATATAAAGTACACAATTCAGTTTAATCAAATGCCCCCATCAATATTAAATAATTTCTCAGCAAGAGAAAATGTGAAATTTGTAGATTTTAGTAAAAATAAAAGCTTTTTTAATGATGCACCGTTTCATAATGATACCTTAATGTATTATGACAACGCTCATCTCAATGTATTTGGCTCACTTAAATATGCAGAGAAAAACGAACTTAAATTTATGGAAGGCTTAAACTGGGCAATAAAGTAAAAGTTTCTCAAGGCTAATAATCCTCCGATCTTTTAGATGTTTTATGTTGCTCTTGATACTATAAATAAAAAAGCATAATTTATATTGAGGTATAAGAGGGGAAAACGATTTTTTTATCCTAAAAACTAAATCAGTGTCTTTATTGACAGTGGATTAACTTTTGAGGTTGTGCTATATCACAAAAATAAAGTTTAAAAGCATTTCACAACTAATTCTAAAGACATGCCAAGTCATAAATGCAGATTACAGCCAGAATATTTTTGATTATAAATAGGTTTAGCTGTAATAGCCCCGACTTAACTGTCAGATTAAGTCGGGGCTATTACACTTTCTCTATTTTGAACCTTCGTTTATATAATTCTTGGCTGGATAGTTTCAAAGCATTATTAATACGATTTGAAACTTCTGTAATAACATGGAATTATTTGCATTATATTGCTTTTGTTATTTTATTCCTCAGAAAACTAATAGTTTAAACAAGTTCAATAGCATCGGGTAATGCAACCGTAATAGCTTGGGATAATTCAACCGTCGAAGCTTACGACGATGTCACGGTAAAAGCCTCCGGAAATGCAACCGTAAGAGCATTCAACTATGCAACCGTAGAAGCATCGGGCTATGCATATGTAACTTCTAATGATACTATACCTAAAGTAGTTTTAGAGGATAACTCTATTTACAGAGTTTTGGAAACTAATACTGTTTACTCTGCATCTGAAACTATAAAATTTGAAAAATGGTAAACAGCAGTAAAAGCTCTTAATGCTCAGAATAAGCTCATAAAATCCAAGTAATGAAAGCAAAAAGAAAATCAAAAATAGAAGATATAGTCGATGCATTTGGGAGAAAATATAAAAACGCCGAGCTTCAAAAAGCAATAGAAGTATTAACGCTCGCAAAGAAAATAAATACAGGAAAACCTATATTATACCTCTGCTGAGCGTTTGGTAAAAGTTTTTCCCAGCGCTTTTAAGTCTCGATATAATCCTTACGATTATTTGAGAAACCCCACAAAATTAGCCAACCTTGTCTATGATGACCGCCTGTTTAAAAAAGGCCTTGGCAATCTCTACGATGGCGACGGAGCCAAGTATATCGGTAGGGGAGCCATCCAATTAACAGGGAGGAGTAACTATACTCAATTAGCCCAAGCCACAGGTATCGATGTGGTAAGCCAACCCGAGCTATTGGAACACTTGCCTTATAAATTTACTTCAGCTCTCTATTACTGGAAAAAAAACAAGCTATCCGCTAAGCCCTCACTCCTAGCCACCAGACAGGTGATCA
>NZ_JAAABJ010000065.1 GCF_009904105.1 Elizabethkingia argenteiflava
ACCGTCCTCTTGAAACCGTCTATCCATTTATATTTCTGGATTGTATGTTTTTCAAGGTAAGGGTGAATGGTGCTGTTGACACCCGTGCGATCTATAATATCCTCGGGGTTGATATCGCAGGAAAAAAGGATGTACTTGGGCTTTATAGTTCAGAAAATCAAGGGGCCAAATTCTGGCTTGGAGTTCTCACTGATCTGAAGAAACGCGGTGTGGAAGATATTATGATTGCCTGCATAGACGGCCTGAAAGGTTTCCCCGAAGCGGTTGAGGCTGTATTTCCTAAAAC
>NZ_JAAABJ010000611.1 GCF_009904105.1 Elizabethkingia argenteiflava
CCTTTTCATGGTTTGATAATGATAGAAGGCTTTGCAGGAATTATCAACTCTTACATGAATCCTCCGAAAATATGACCAAATTATCTGCTATAAAATTATTAATCAATAAAATTTAAACAGGATCTAACAATTACAAAATAAAGTTCTATGGAACATCAAGTTAAAGAAATCATGGCCTATGTATTTAATATGCCAGTACACAAGCTAAAAGGCGAATTAAATACTGACACAATAGACAATTGGGATTCGTTGTCTCATCTTTCGCTAATCGTTGAACTCGAATCAGCATTTAATATCACCTTTACACCTCAGGAAATTGAAGACTTCAAGTCCTTAGATAAAATTTTGTCAGGAATAAAGGATAAAATAAGTCTGAGGGAAACTAATACCGAATCATAATGCAGAAGTATATTTTGTGGGATCTCGACGGCACAATTGTAAATAGCGAAGATCCGGCATTCAAGGGCCATATTTTTGAAACGGCGTGCCGGAAAACTGGGATGGTATTTAATCTCTCTGAACAACAGTATATTGGTCATACGGGTAAAGAAGTGTACAAATCAGTCCTGCAATCGAACGGTATATATGATTATGCAAATCTTGAAGATGGTTTTAATATCTGGGAGGATCATGCGGTAAGATGCCTAAAAGAAAATATCGCAAAGGTATTACCAAGAGATAATGTAGTAGATCTTTGGAATTATTTTCACGAAATCGGTATCAGGCAGGCTGTGGTTACCAGTAGTTATGAAGATATTGCTATTCAATACCTTAAAAATATAAAAATTTATGAAAAATGTGTCTCGATAACAAGTCTTGATCAGGTCACCAGACCAAAGCCTGATCCCGAGCCTTACCAATTGGCAATGCGAAATCTCGGAACAGAACCATCTTTCTGTATTGCTATTGAAGATAGCTTATCAGGCATATGTTCCGCTAAAAGTGCAGGCATCTATACCATTGCCTGGCTAACAGAAGGCGGTGATCACAGAGTCGAAATCGCAGATGAGGTAACTACGAAATTATCTACGGAAATGATCTTAAAAGGCTGGCTTTAAAACCACTTATTAAAATCTTAACATCTAAATAAACGTCTTATGAATACAATCTTAATGAAAGAAGTATTTTCATTTGAAAACATGATTAAAAAACCGTTACCCCTAATTAGAAATGGGATATTGAATGATTTTGAAAGGCAGAATATTATCACGCCACAGACAAAAATAGTTTTTCATTTGAACGACACTATTAACTGTTGTTATGCGAAGTACGTGGGATTGAATTTACATCAGGATAAAGATCATTTACCTGAGAAAATTGTAATTGATTCAGAATTTGCTCCCTGGAAAATTCTAAGTAATTTAGTCAATCAGATCAAAATTGATTTTACACTTTTAAATACCAAAGGACTTCTGAAGCCAGTGATAAACGAGCAGTTATCCAATGCAATTATTATTGGAAATCCTGATTTGATCAAAGTAATGGGGACGAAAGTTGTTATCCACAAAGGAGTAGTACTCGATACTACTGCTGGCCCGATAATACTTGGAAATTCCGTAAGAATATATCCTTTTTCAACCATAGAGGGGCCAGTTTATATAGGAGAAAATACAGAGGTTAAATCAGCAAGAATTAGTGGCGGTGTATTGATAGGTCATACCTGCAAAATCTCGGGTGAGATCTGTAATTCCGTGATGGGAGATTACTCCAATAAAACGCACGAGGGCCTTATTGCAAATTCCTATGTTGGAGACTGGTGTAATATCGGGGGATATTCCAATACTGCCTGTCTAAAAACAGATTATTCTGAGATTCAGGTGAAATACCGAAGCACTACCTATGAAACTGGAACAAATAAGTTTGGTGCCATCATCGGTAACTTTGTGAGAATCGGAGGTGGAATTACGTTGATGCCTGGCACCTGCATTGATACCTGCACAACCATTGTACAATTACCTGTCTTAAAAGGATATATTAAGCCATTTACCAGAGTGACAACTGGTCTGAAATTTAGTGTAAAAGATTTTGCAGTGGAGATGCAGGCCATGATGGATAGAAGGCAGGTTAAAATTAATGAAGAATTGCTCTTATATTGGCAATCTATTTATGATGAGTCGGTCAATTGATATTACAAATTCATTTCATTTGTATTGTTTTTAAAATTATATAGAAGTTGTTTAAACTTATAGTTTTCTGAGAGATAAAATAACAAAAGCAATATAATGCAAAGAATACCATGTTATTACAGAAGTTTCAAATCGTATTAATAATGCTTTGAAACTATCTAACCAAGCATTTGC
>NZ_JAAABJ010000612.1 GCF_009904105.1 Elizabethkingia argenteiflava
CAATGGGCATCTGATAAGTCGGTTAAGTACATGTTTTTAAAGTTTTATCACTTCAAAGAACGTAACACTAAACTTCTTTTAGATGCCCTTATTATTTTTTTTTCGCTTATTTTTAAACAGGCTCTTATCTCCTCAACGAGTTGTTCTGAAAAATGATGCTAGCCTGATCTTTCATTTTTTTTAACAAAATAATATATAGCATATCGTTACGGATAGTCATTATTTGAGTCTGCCTACACATGTTAATCTTAAAATATTTTGTTGCTTGCTGAGCTTGAGAACGCTAAGCATACAATTAGATCCTTTTATTTAGTAAGAATCATTAGTGGATTAATGCTTCTTCACAGGAAAATATTATCAATATTAATCTAAAGACTGATTGGGCCTGTCCCTCTTTACATCTGTTTTCGGAAGATTCATGGAGTAATTGATAGTTTCTACAAAGCCATCTATTATTTTCAAACCAAGCAAAAGTTTTTTCTATCATCCATGGTTTGCTTACAGGTTTAAACTCTTTGTTAGCTTGTTTTTCTTTATCGCGGTTTACAACTTTTATCAGGTATGAATAAATCCTATGCGTTTTATCTAGAAAATCTCCTCTATAACCAGCATCAGCAAGAATGCATCTGAAATTAATCCGCTCTTCCCTGAGTAGGCTGAGTAAAAGTAATCCTGCTTTACTATGATGAATATAGGCAACACAAACCATCACAGCTATTAAAAAGCCATTTTTATCCACTATCACATGACGCTTTATTTTTTTTATTTTCTTGTTTCCATCTACTCCATGAAGTCCTGTGTTATTGTCCCAGCGAACACTCCTGCAATCCATTATTCCTAAAGAAGATTAAACTCGTTGTCTCCTTTTTACACGAACTTTCATGCGTAGATTTTCCAAAACTAAATCAAAATACCCTGCCTCTATCCAACGCATATAATAGCAATAAACCAATTACCATTTCGGAAAAGATTTAGGCAACATGCGCCACTGAGATCCTGTTTTTACTAAATACATTAAGGCATTCCAAATCAGTAGAAGTGAATATTTGCTATATCTTGTCTTTAGATTCATTATTTTCTTTATATATATTGCCATTGGTTTTCGTTAAATCGGGTGGGGGGTTCATTGTTTTTTTTCAAATACCCAACCTCTGAATGCCTATTAGAAAAATTTTCTATAGAAATTTAAACAGGCTCTAAATATAGAAGGCTTCATTTAAGACTTTATGCTTATTTTTGTGCCTTAGAAGAAAAATAAACATGAAACCAGGTCTAGCGAAAGGAACCCGAGATTTTACATCACAGGAAGTTTCCAGAAGAAAATATATTATCAATATCTTACAAAAAAACTTTGAACTCTTCGGATTTCAGCCTTTAGAAACCCCCAGTTTTGAAAATCTTTCTACCCTAACTGGAAAATATGGAGAAGAGGGGGATAGATTGATTTTTAAAATATTAAATTCAGGCAACTATCTCAGTAAAATTAATGAAGAGAATTGGCTAAATAAGGATATCAAAAAGCTCACTCCCCAAATTTCGGACAAAGCTTTACGATATGATCTTACTGTACCTTTTGCTCGATTTGTGGCCACAAATCATGGTCAACTAACTTTTCCGTATAAACGCTATCAAATTCAGCCAGTATGGAGGGCTGACCGTCCACAAAAAGGCCGCTTTAGAGAATTTTATCAATGTGATGCTGATGTGGTTGGCTCTGGGAGTCTTTGGCAGGAGGTAGAATTGGTGCAGCTCTATGTAAAATCATTCACAGAATTAGGCATAAAGATCAGTCTCCAACTTAACAACCGCAAAATTCTTTCGGGTCTGGCAGAATATGCAGGTATAACGGATCAATTAATCAACTTTACCGTTGCACTGGATAAATTAGATAAGATCGGAAGAGAAGGTGTGGTGAAAGAGATGTTAGAAAAAGGCATCCCAGAAGCTGCCATTGAAAGGTTGGATTTTCTGTTTCAACAAAAAGACGATGCCTTACAAAATCTTCAGGAGCTTAAAGAAAAATTTCAGCATATTGAGATAGGGATACAAGGAGTTAATGAACTGGAATTTGTTCTTTCTAGTGCTATGGCTCTTGGAATAGAAAAGCAAAAACTGAGGTTTAACATTACACTCGCCAGAGGCCTAGAATATTACACCGGAACCATTTTTGAAGTAAAAGCTGAAGATGTTGAAATGGGTTCTATAGGGGGTGGCGGTCGCTACAATAATCTCACAGAGGTATTCGGCGTAAAAGATATCCCAGGCGTGGGTATTTCTTTTGGACTGGATAGGATTTATATGGTGATGGAAGAACTCAACTTATTCCCCGAACATACCATGATAAAAGTAGAATACCTATTCGCTCATTATGGAGAAAAAGAAGCTATAGAGGCGCTTAAACTAATTAATAAATTGAGACAAAGGGGAATTTCGGCTGAACTGTATCCAGAAGCCGCCAAACTAAAAAAACAATTTACATATGCCGAAAAAAAAGAAATCCCATATCTGGTTTTCCTAGGAAAAGATGAAATCCAAACCGCTAATGTTACTATAAAAAATCTTCATTCGGGAACACAACAGACCCTATCTCAGGGTGAATTTTTAAGTGATTTAAAAAAAATTATGTAAATATTTTTAAAATAATTACCTTTATTGCAATTATTAATTCTAAACTATTAAAGCTATGTTAAGTATTTTACAGTTCTCGAATGTTCCTTCAGTAGACATATCGCCTTATCTTGGAACAGGAAGATTAGTCTTCATAATTTTATTCTACCTTTTTTTAGGTTTTCTATGGTACAAAACATTTAAAAATGCAGGAATTAGAAATGCATGGACAGCCTTTATTCCTATTCTCAATTTGTTTTTTTTGATGAAAGTGATCAAAAAACCTATGTGGTGGGCCCTTTTATTCTTTATTCCCTTCATTCATCTTTACGCCTCTTTTGTCTCCGCATACAGGCTTGCAAAAGGCTTTGGAAAAGAAAACTACGCCATACTCTTGGGGATACTAGGGGTGCTTACAGGCTTAAGTCTAAATATGCTGATACACGCCTTTCAAAAAAACAGCTTTAATTCAGATTCCGTACTTAAAAAATAGAGTTTCCAAAGCGAAACTAAATTTAATAGAAAAACTGTTCTCAATTTTTTGGGGGCAGTTTTTTTATTTTTCATTAATATTCAGGATACTTTTCACTCATTAAATAATTATTTTTTGCTATTACACTCTATTCTCATCACTGCTTTTTAGCCTCTGAGTATAGAAATAAGCGTCTAATACTACACTAACGAAACACTCTTAAACATTTATTCTATACACTTAATCGCTTAAAATAAATCATCAAAACAAAATACAAGAATCAAAATATAAAACAGTATTATTTATATTTGGTTCAAATCTAAATAATCCTAATAATGAAGTTTATTCTATTTAGATCTCGTTTGAGTCTTTCTTATCATACTACAAATGAACAGATCTCAGAAAAAAAGAATCAAAAAATCTTTAGCTTATAGGATAGCTGCATGGCTACATCTATGGCTAGTTTTATTTTCAGGTTTAATAGTGGTCATCATATACATTACAGGGCTTACATGGTCTTTCCGAGAAGAAATAGACGATTTAATGGAACCTAAACTTCATATTCCTGATCAGCATAAGGAGATGCTTTCACCTGCCATTCTCTATTTTATTGCTAAAAAAGAATATCCCAATCACGCCCCCACTTTTATACAACGTTTGACAGGAAGAGCTTCAGTGTTAGGCTTGGGGAAAATAAATGAAGGTTTTACCTGTATATTGCCCCCTATAAGGGAGAAGTTTTGAAAAGACCCAGTTTTAAAGAAGAGTTTGATTTTTTTGACTGGACACTAAAAGGTCATCGCTTTCTTTGGCTCCCTTATAAAATAGGACGACCCATCATTAATTATACTACCTTAATATTTGCGATTACCCTTATCTCAGGGATAATATTGTGGTGGCCCAAAAAGTGGACTCCACCCATTCGCAAACAGAGCTTGAGCATAAAATGGAAGTCCCGTTTTAAACGCCTGAATTACGACTTACACAATGTTTTGGGATTTTATGTATTGATTGTTCTCTTTATTATCTCACTCACAGGAATGTTTTATGGATTACCTTGATTTAATAAGTTTCTATACTGGAGTACCTCGCTTGGAAAATCTGCACCTGAACAAGAAAAAATAGAATTGACTGGTAAAAATTTTCGGCGAGAAAAAATATCAAAAGTTCTGATGACCTCTTGGGAGCATATCAACGATCAAAACAAAATACTAGGGTATTATATTTCCATGCCAACTGACTCCACAACTCCTATGTATATTTACCCTTCTTACAGAAAGTATTATGATCTAAAAATGTACATCTTTGATACATCTACCGGAAGGGAAATCAAAAATGTTTCTTATAATGCTCAATCTTACCATTCGGCTACTACAGCTGTAAAAATCCAAAAAGCCAATTATGACTTGCATATAGGTTCCTATTTCGGAGGTATATGGGAAGATCACTTTATTTTTTAGTAGCTTTTATTGGGGCTTCTCTGCCTATCACAGGACTATTAATCTGGTGGTTAAAAAAAAAGAGATAAAAAAACAAAAAGACTGTATCAATGTAGAGACAGCCTTTTTATCAAACTATTGTAGGCTACAAATCGCCTTTAAATAAAGGCATTTTTTTATTTGCTCAACTTTTTGCCCAATGAAATAATATTTTTTTTTTGATATTGTTAATCAAGTATATATAGAAGTTGTTTAAAGTTTCCTGAGTAGGGTGTTGCTAATTAAATATCGTAGTGTTTATTATGATGGTGCATTAAGAGAAGTATCGCTCATCTGAGCATTTCTATTTTTTTAGAATAGCATTTGGACTTTCTTCTCATTCTTGCTAAAAAATGCCTGAACAAACTATTATAAGCTTCTACGGTAAATGTTTCTGCCTTTGTCTGAAGATGCTTCTCTTTAGGAACAAGCTTTGGTAGCTTTTCCAGTGATCACTTGCTAGCTTCTCCATTTTGTGCTGTTTTATTGTTTCCCAAAACTCTTCTGCGGTTTGATGGCTTCTGTCACCAATAACGAAATTGATGAATCTTTTTCCAAATCTATCAACAGCAATCCAGATCCAACCGTGTTTTTTTTACTCCCTATATAAGTGTATATTTCATCTAGCTCTACCACTTTTATTTCCTCAGATTCACACTGCAATGATTGTACTTCTTTACCAAAACTACGAATCCAATTCAAAACAGTGACATTGCTAACGTCTAAAATCCTGCCGATTGATCTAAAGCCCAAGCCTTCAAGATAAAGTTGAAACGCTTTTTTTTGATTGTTTTTGAATATTCACCCCCTCTTTATATACCGTAAAATTAAATCCACAATTTTTACATTTGTATCTTTGAAGATTCCTGACAATACCGTTTTTTATTTTTTCAGACTCATGACATTTTGGACAATCCATTGTTTTTTTAATAAAGATAAAAAAACTATCCTAATTTAGCAATACTTTATTCCGGAGCGATCTAGATCAAAAAAGCTGTCTGTGTGATAAGACAGCTTTTTTGATTAAGTATATTTAACTTAAAATTTGAATAATTTGAGTCGCTAGTTCTGTACCTATACGATCCTGAGCCTCTAAAGTAGCCGCTCCTATATGCGGAGAAAGAGAAATTTTTGAATGGGATAATATTTTGGTAGAAGGAGTGGGCTCATTTTCAAAAACATCTAGCCCCGCAAAACGCACTTTACCAGAATCTAAAGCCTCTATTAAAGCCTCTTCATCAATAACTCCCCCTCTGGCACAATTGATGAGTACCACGCCTTCTTTCATGATATTAAATTGATCCTGTCCTATAACAAAACCTTTCTGCGAAGGAATATGCAGGGTAATAATATCAGCCTTCTTAAGAATGTTTTCTATAGGTTCTGTTTCTATATCCACCTGTATAGACTGTCCATTATAAAAATCGACTTCTATATTGGTTTTTCCTACACAGGTATCGGCAGCTATCACTTTCATACGAAGTCCCAATGCAATACGTGCTACCTCTAGACCAATTCTACCCATCCCTATAATCCCTATGGTTTTTCCTCTTAGCTCAATACCTCCAGCATAAGCTTTCTTCAATTTTGCAAAATCCGTATAGCCTTTGGAGGGCATATTTCTGTTAGAATCATATAGAAAACGCATTCCTGAATATAAATGGGCAAAAACCAATTCGGCTACAGACTCCGAAGAAGCAGCAGGTGTATTGATTACTTTTAAACCTTTTTCTCTGGCGTATTCCACATCTATATTATCCATTCCTACTCCCCCTCTTCCAATAATTTTTAAAGAAGGACAGCTGTCTATAATATCTTTACGTACCTCTGTAGCACTGCGTACAAGCACTACCTCAATCTGATGATTATTGATGTATTGAATCAGATCATCCTGATTTACTTTATCTGTAATTACCTGAAAACCTTCGCTCTGCAATTTATCAATTCCGCTTCTGGAAAGCCCATCGTTGGCTAAAATCTTTTTCATATTAATCTTCAAAAACCTTAATTTTTACTTTTTTCTCTATCATATCGGTAAATTTACCTTTATAGCGGGTCGCCTTTACTAAGTGATTATCTATCCAATGATAATTTCCTCCTCTGGGCTTACCTAATAAAACACTATGAAATTTAAATCCATTTTCCCTTAACCAGGTTTCGGTAATCTCACGTAAATCCTCCGTTCTGGAGGAAAAAAAGCAAATCTGATGACCTTGGTCATACCATTTGTTAATTGTGGCTAAAGCATCGGGAAAAGGTTTACAAACCTTCATTCTTTCGGGTTCTTCATTGGGTACATCTTCGGTAATCGTGCCATCGATATCGATAAGATAATTAACAATACCATCCTTAAGCATAGGGCTAAGGTGGTTTTTAAACTCTAATTCCATAGTATTCAGTTTATCATTGATCATTTAATTAAAATTGCCCTCCACCAATGGCTCTATAAAAATTGATTGAAGCTATTAATTGTTGAAGTTTATCATTAACCCCTGCCAATTGAGCTGCCAGAAGATTTTGCTCGGCTGTCAGTACATCTGTATAATTGGATTTAGAAGTGTATTTTAATAATTCCATATTAAAATCAACTGCTTTTAAGAGGCTCTTAATTTGCTTTTCCCGGCTCCCCTCTTTCGCTCTTGCAAGCTGATACGAATATAGTGCATTTGAAACTTCATTCCCAGCATTTATTACACTTTTTTCATAAGCCCAATAGGCTTGTTCTCTTTGGGCGGCTGTGATCTTGATCTGCGTTCGCAAATTTCCCTTCTCTAAAATTACCTGATTTAAGGCTGCATTAACAGAATAAAAAAAGGAATTACGGAATAGATCTTTTATTTTTAAAGTAGACAATCCAAAGGCGGCTGTAATATTTAAAGAAGGATATCTAGAGGCCTGGGCTACATTTAAAGCCTCAAAAGCTCTCTGATAATCATATTCTGCCATTTGGATATCGGGTCGATTTCTAAGAATCTGAAGTGGAATTCCCGTACTAAGATTGGCCGTCAATACCTGTTCGTCCAATTCGCCACGCAAAATATGGAGGGGAGGCTCACCCATCAATAAAGAGAGAGCGTTTTCCGTATTCCTTATATTGAGTTGGATATCGGGTATTGATACCTCTGCAGCATAGAGATTCGCTTCGCTTTGTACCACATCAGCACCCGTTAGAATAGCTGATGCTTTTAAGGTTTTTATGGTTTCAAGCTGCTTTTTCCTGATGCTTATGGTCTGATTTGTTATAGCCAGCTGCTTGTCCAAGGCTAATAGTTGATAATAGAGACTCGCTGCCTGCGCTACTAATTGGGTTTGCACTGCCCTTTTAGAAGCATCGCTCGCTAGAAGGTCTGCATAAGCAGCTCTCTTAGCTGCTGCTAGTTTTCCCCAAATATCGATCTCCCAGCCTGTATTAATGCTCAACTGATAATTTTCCATGTGGTGAATGGGAAAAGAAGAGCTTACCTGGGCCGCCGGACTATTCTTGGACATTCCCATACTCGCCCCAGTACTTATCGAAGGTAAAAAAGATAATTGACTCTGTTTGAAATAAGCATCGGATTGTTGTATTCTCGAAATCGCTATTTTAAGATCATAATTATTATGAATTACTTTATCGATCACTTCTTGCAAATAGGGATCAATAAATATATTTTTCCAGGAAATAGAGGCCATGGGAAGGCTATCTTGTCCCTGTATTTCTGAACCATACAGACGACTCAGCTTTTCTGTCGGAATTTCAGGAGTCTGATAGTTACTGGTAACTTTACAAGATAACATGATCATAGAGAGCACTCCTCCAAAAATCCATATCCTAATCATTCTTCTCATATTTTAATCTATTAGCTTAGGTACATCTGCCTTATCTTCGTTTTTGATCGCTATTTTTTCATGCAAAAACTGAAATACAACAAATAATACAGGAATAAAAAAAACGGCTAACAATGTTCCAAAGAGCATCCCTCCAATGGCTGCTACTCCGATTGCATTATTACCTCTAGCCCCCGCTCCACTAGCAATAGCCAAGGGAACAAGCCCAAATATAAAAGCAAAAGACGTCATCAAAATAGGTCTTAATCTCTGCTGAGCACCTCTTAATGCAGCTTTACCTATTGACATGCCCTTTAAACGGGCTGCACGCCCAAATTCAACAATAAGTATGGCATTTTTAGCTAATAAGCCAATTAACATAATCAAGGAAATTTGAGTATAAATATTATTGGCTTCACCAAAAATTCTGGTAAAAAACAAAGCTCCTGCGAGCCCAAAGGGCAAAGATAGCATTACCGAAAAGGGCAAGAGATAGCTTTCGTATTGTGCACAGAGTAAGAAATAAACAAAAATACAACACAATCCAAAAATGAAAGCTGATTGATTACCCGCATTTAATTCTTCTCTTGTTAAACCTGAAAATTCGTAACCATAACCCTGAGGCAGGGTTTGGGAAGCTACCGCTTCCACCGCCTTTATAGCATCTCCCGAGCTATAACCGGAATTAGGAGTACCGTTAATGGGAACGGCAGTAAACAAATTAAAACGTCGGATACTCTGAGGTCCATATACTTTTTTAAGGCTTACAAATGATCCTATGGGCGCCATCACCCCGGAACGACTTCTCACATTTATCAAATTGAAACTCTCTATATTGGCTCTTTGATCAGCGGGTCCCTGATAAATAACCCGATATTGTTTTCCAAAGAGATTAATATTGGAAGCATAAACCCCTCCAAAATAACCCTGGATAGCATTCAATATATCTGAGACCGAATACCCTGCAGTTTTAATGGCAGCCACATCAATATCAATAAGGTATTGAGGGAGATCGGCATTAAAAGAGGTATAGGCATTCTGAACTTCGGGTCTCTTCTTTAACGCATCTATAAAATCATTTGTAACTTTACTCAAATCATCAATTGTACCTCCCTTGTGATCTTGAAGTTGGATTTCAAAACCCGCAGCAGTACCAAATCCCTGAAGCGTGGGTCTTCCGAAAAAAATGATTCGTGCATCTCTTATAGCGGCTGTTTGTTTATAGAGTTTTTCTAAAATAATATCCTGAGAAGAGGATTTGCCCTGACGCTGATCCCATGGTTTAAGTTTTACAATAATCATCCCATAGTTACTTCCGGTACCGCTAATCATGCCCCGCCCAGAGATCTTTAAAACATGGTCTACTTCCGGTATTTTATTAATGACTTGTTCTATCTGTGCTAATACTTCCTCAGTTCTTTCCTGAGAAGCGCCTAGGGGCAGAGCGATATCTGAAAAAACACCCCCCATATCTTCACTTGGGACAAAAGCTTTAGGTGTGCTAAGCAGTAAACCTATAAACAATGCTGTAAAACCCAAAACAGCCACCAAGGTAATTTTCTTTCTTCTCAATAAAAAACTCACTCCTCTAGTATATTTTAAGGTAGTAGCGGTAAATGCAGTATTGAAATGGGCAAAAAACCGCTGCATAAAGTTAGTCTTGTACTGGCTCTCTCCATGCTGCGGATGTGGTTTTAAAAAAATAGCACATAAAGCAGGACTTAAAGTCAAGGCATTAACCGCCGAAATAAAAATGGCAATCGCTAAGGTTAATCCAAACTGCTTGTAAAAAACTCCGGCAGATCCACTTATAAAGCTCACCGGTACAAATACTGCCGCCATCACTAAGGTAATGCTTATAATAGCTCCAGAAATATCATCCATTGCCGAGATGGAAGCTCTCCTTGGCGATTTCTCTCCATCTTCCAATTTAGCATGCACAGCCTCGACCACCACAATAGCATCATCTACCACAATACCTACGGCCAAAACTAAAGCAAAGAGGGTAAGAAGGTTAATGGTAAAGCCAAAAAGATTGAGAAAGAAAAAGGTCCCTACAATCGCTACAGGTACAGCAATCGCAGGAATAATGGTAGATCTCCAATCCTGCAAAAAAATAAAAACCACCAGAAAAACCAAAATAAAAGCCTCGAATAAGGTGTTGAGTACCTTAGCTATAGATGCGTCTAAAAAATCATTCGCATTGACCATATTATCATAGCTAATCCCCTTGGGAAAACTCTTTGAGGCTTCTTCTAACACACCTATGCATCCTTCAATCACCTCCTGGGCATTTGAACCCGCGGTCTGAGCAACAGCCACTCCCACAGAAGCCTGTCCATCAGTATAAGCCCCCCCAGAATAATCCATAGCGCCCAACTCTATTTTAGCGACATCTTTAAGCCTTAAAATTTGACCCTGCGTATTGGCTTTTAATATCATATTTTCAAACTCAGAAATACTGGCTAAGCGCCCCCTGTACTTGAGTGTATATTCAAAACTCTGATTGCCCTGCTCTCCTAATTTTCCGGGCGCCGCCTCTATATTTTGTTCGTCGAGAGCCGCGCTGATGTCACTAGGCACCAGCCCATACGCTGCCATTTTCTCAGGATTCAACCAAATCCTTATCGAATAATCTTTTGATCCAAATACGTTTACATCCCCCACACCTGTCACCCTTTTCATTTTAGGGAGGATATTAATATTGATATAGTTTTGTAGAAATACCTGATCGTATTGAGGATTATTACTCTTTAAACTGTAAATAAGAACATTAGAGCTCTGTCTTTTTACTACGGTGACCCCTGACTGAACAACTTCTCTGGGTAATAAGCTATTGGCGCGCGAGACTCGATTCTGGACATTAACAGCCGCAATATCAGGATTAACCCCTTGTTTAAAAAATACAGAGATAGATGCCGACCCATCGTTGGTAGCCGTAGAAGACATATAAGTCATTCCTTCAACACCATTAATTTGTTCTTCTAAAGGGATGAGAACGCTTTTTAAGACGGCATCTGCACTCGCCCCCATATAGTTGGCATTCACGACTACCGTAGGAGGAGCTATATCAGGATACTGGGCTACAGGCAAAGTCGTGATGCCCAATAATCCTAATATAACAATGATAATGGATATCACCGTAGACAATATAGGTCGTTCTATATATTTTCTAAACATATTTCAATATTCAAGTTTTATCGGATAAAGCTTTTAATTCTCTCTATCGCTAATTCTTAGATGCACCAACAGTAAAAGGGACCTCTTTCGGAACAATCTTAGTCCCTTCTCTTAAAATACCTACCCCTTCAATAACAACCTTATCACCAGATGTTAAACCCGATGCTACTGCATAATCATTACCGTCCACAAGTGAGGCTATTTGTATCTCTGTAGCTTTTACTCGGTGGTCCTCTCCCACCAGGTATACAAAGGTCTTGCCTTGAATTTCATAGGTAGCTTTCTGAGGAATAACAATGGTATTTTCCAAATAGTTAGGCAGTTTTACCGTCCCCCTATACCCACTGCGAATAATAGCATCTTTATTGGGAAATGTAGCCCGCATGGCAAAAGAACCGGTTTGAGGGTCTACCTGACCACTCATGGAGGCTATTATTCCTTTTTCAGAATATAAACTTCCATCCGATAAAATTAAACTCACAGGGGGGGTATTGCTAAGTTTTTCTACGAGCGTTCCCCCTCTAGCATATTTTAAAAAATCCAATTGGTCTTTTTCATTTACCGAAAAATATGCATAAATATGGTCTATATTGGAAACCGTTGTTAAAGCTGGTGATATACTACTGCTCACATAACTCCCCTTGCGGTAGGGCAAAGCTCCTACATAACCTGTTACAGGGCTTTCAATAGTGGTGTAACCTACATTCACCCTGGCATTTATTAAATTGGCTTTGGCCTGAGCTAACTCTGCCTCTTTAGCCTGTAATGCCAATTGAGCGGCCTGTAATTCATATTTAGAGATAATATCCTTCTCTACTAGAGGGCGCGTTTTTACGACCTGCATCTGAGCTGTAGCCACTGAAGCCTGCGCACTTCTAACCGCAGCGTCCGCCACCCGCGCCTGTTGTTCATATTGAGGATTTCGGATGCTGAATAGGGGAGCCCCCTGCTTTACATAACCTCCCTCATCCACATATATACGCTCTATAAAGCCATCGATCTTGGGACGTATTTCTATGTTTTCTTTTCCCTCTAATCGGGCCGGAAATTCTTTATATAAGGTTACGGGGGCTGTCTTTACTACTATATATTTATAGGTCTGCGGAGGTTGTTGGAGGGCGGAATCCGCTGAACCGCTTCCCTGTTTTTGTTTCTTTGCACAAGAAACGTCTAATGTATATAGAAAAATAAGCAATCCCCAAGTTATTACTTTTGCTCTGATCATAAAATGCTTTTATAAGCTAACAAATTTATCAAAAAATATAGGTTATTATTATTAAGTTTTGCAATTATTTTGATTAGGAAAATCAATTGATTATATTTATTTTTGTCTTCTTATGGAAGAAAAAGTTGTACTTATCAATCCACACGATGAAGTGTTGGGTTTAATGGGAAAAATGCAAGCCCACCAAAATGGACTTTTACATCGAGCATTTTCTGTTTTTATATTTAATGCTGATGGAAAAATGCTTTTACAACAAAGAAGTACAACAAAATATCATTCTCCAGGAAAATGGACCAATGCCTGCTGTTCCCATCCTCGTGAAAATGAATCTTACGAGCAGGCAGCCCTACGTAGAATGGAAGAAGAGTTGGGCATTCATTGCGATTTAGAAGAAAAGTTTCATTTTATCTATAAAGCCGCCGTAGGTGAAGATCTGTGGGAGCATGAACTGGACTACGTCTTTGTGGGAAAATACGAGGGGGAGTATCATCTCAATCCAACTGAAGTAGAAAGCATACGCTTTCTTTCTTTAGAAGAATTGGAGAAAGAAATAAGCCAGACGCCAGAACATTTTACAGAATGGTTTAAGATTATTTGGAGAGAATACCGAAATCGGCTTTAATAAATAATTAAATCTTAATATATACTTAAAAATGAAAAAAACCGCACTTTTTGATATACATGTCTCTCTGGGTGCTAAGATGATCCCTTTTGCAGGCTTCGAAATGCCCGTACAGTATTCGGGTGTTACAGAAGAGCATTTCGCCGTACGTGAGAACGCGGGAATATTTGATGTTAGCCATATGGGGCAATTTTTTATCGAAGGACCAGGCAGCAAAGAACTTTTACAAAAAGTCACCAGCAATAATATTGAAGCACTCGAAGATGGAAAAGCTCAATATTCGTGTTTGCCTAATGAAAATGGAGGGATTGTAGATGATCTGATCATTTACAAAATCACTGACGAAAAGTACTTTATGGTGGTAAATGCTTCCAATATTGATAAAGACTGGGAACATTTGTCTCAATATAACGAGCAGGGGGTTCAAATGACCAATGCCTCCGACGAGATGTCTCTTATTGCTATACAAGGTCCTAAGGCTACTGAAATACTACAAAAATTAACCAATACCCCACTGAACAAAATCCCCTATTACCACTTTAGCATAGGTACGGTGGCAGAAATTAAGGATGTCATTATTTCTAATACAGGTTATACCGGGTCCGGTGGATTTGAGCTTTATTTAAAAAACGAATATGCTGAAAGTCTTTGGCAAGCACTAACCACAGCAGGAGAAGATTACGGCTTGCTGGCTTGTGGGCTTGCGGCTCGAGATACTCTAAGACTGGAAAAAGGCTTCTGTCTGTATGGAAATGATATCGATGATACTACCTCTCCACTGGAAGCAGGCTTAGGATGGATTACCAAATTTGATAAGGACTTTATTGCTAAAGATATTTTGACCCAACAAAAGGAAATAGGCGTTGATAGAAAACTCATAGGCTTCGAAATGCAGGAAAAAGCTATCCCAAGACATGGGTACGAAGTAGTAGGTGCTACTGGTGAGCTACTGGGAAAAGTTACCTCAGGCACCATGTCTCCGATTAAGAAAATAGGAATCGGCCTTGCCTATGTTGCGGCACCTCATTTTAAACAGGGTTCAGATATTTTTATAAAAATTCGAAATAAAAATATACCCGCCAAAGTCGTAAAACTTCCTTTTGTTTAAAAAATAAACCTCTAATAAAAAAGATCGCTTGAAATAAGCGATCTTTTTTATTGCTCAAAAAAACGAGAAAGCTTTTCTAAATTAGCTTTGTCGCTTCCTATAAATATATCTTTGTCTGTCACAAAAACAGGGCGCTTTAGAAAACTATAATGGGCTAAAATCAAGGCTTTAAAATCTTCTTCTTTCAGAGAATTCACCTCAATAGCCCTCTCTTTTATTTGGGTGGACCTTTTACTGAAAAGGGCCTCGTAAGACCTACTTAAGTTATACAACTCATCCAACTCGTTTTCCGTTAGCGGCGCTGATTTTATTTCTCTAAGTTCCCATTCCGCGAGAGGAAACTTTTTCATAATTTTCTTACACGTACTACAGCTTTTCAAATAGAAAACTTTTCTCATGTATACTTCTTTTTACTAAAATTTTAGAACTCCAAAAATACTAACTTTAAAATAAAAAATCAATCACTCCCTCTCCTATCTTTCGCCATTTTTTCTCTCACGAGATCTCACACTTACCCCTAAAAATTGCCAACAACCTCTTCTTTAGCTCTAAAAAAGGAATATAAAGAGGGCATTACAATCCTAAAGGGCATCAAAAAAAAATAAAAAATACAACAAAAACAAACACATACGTCGTTGATAATTAAACATATAACCTATTATTTAAAATAAAAAAGGACTACAGCTTGTTTTGTAACAAAATACATCTTATATTTGCACTCGAAACATCGCGGGGTGGAGCAGTAGGTAGCTCGTCGGGCTCATAACCCGAAGGTCGCACGTTCGAGTCGTGTCCCCGCTACAATTTCCAATTTTAAAGTGGTAGATTTTGAGAAGAAAAATAGGATGAGTAATTAGTCCATAAAATTTTTATTTTTTTCTCGTATGAATAAGCTTTTAGAGAGAGCCTGTTCAAAAAGGATTAATCATACGCGTTTATTTTTGTTGAAAAAGACAGAATTTAAAATGTTCTGATTAATCCTTTTTATAGATTTCACCCCCTACTCCATTACCAAAAAAACAGGTCTGAACGGTTTCAATTTTTCAGAAACTAAATAATTATGCTACTGTCGGAATCCTTTTCTTATAAGGCATTGGAAGTAAAAAAATACTACCTACCAATACGATTCACGATCTTCTTAAAAAATCGATAAATAAACAGGTGGATGTCCTCTTTTTATAAATACTAGTCAAAATGGAGAACGCAAAAGAATTCCAACTGACATCAAAATCACTCAGAAAAACAGGGATAAGGACAAAAAGTCGTATTACAACTTGCTTTTATCTAAGATCCTGTTTAAATTTTATTGATTAATAATTTTATAGCAGATAATTTGGTCATATTTTCGGAGGATTCATGTAAGAGTTGATAATTCCTGCAAAGCCTTCTATCATTATCAAACCATGAAAAGG
>NZ_JAAABJ010000613.1 GCF_009904105.1 Elizabethkingia argenteiflava
ATAACGTGTTTTCTGTGCTGCACAATAGCCAAAAGTGGGTTTAAGATCTTCTGTAGAACAAATCCCAGAACGATTGGCTCTACTGATTTTACAGATCTCTATGGGAGTAGAATCTACAATAAATACATCTGTAAAATCAAAGAATTTTCCACTTAATGTTTCTCTTATTTTTTCAATAAAAGGAAAAAGTCTTCTTTTTCTTTTATTAAACACAATTCTTTCTATTTTTGCGTCCAATTTTTTCCCTTCAATGGTTCTAAATAGTAGTAATTCATAGTTTATAGACCTATATTCCGCAGTGATATTGAGTGCAACAAATTCCAAATCAGAGAGTTTTGGAACTCTTATTTTCTTAGTAGTTTTGATATGACTGCAGATTTTTGTCAATTCTCTTAAAATAATTTCGTAATTTTGAATAAGATTGTTTATGTATTTAATTAATTG
>NZ_JAAABJ010000614.1 GCF_009904105.1 Elizabethkingia argenteiflava
AGAAAAAGAAAAAATAATCGCCAATATTAAAACCCATCTCAGGAATAATAAAACAGCCAAGAATTATTATTGTTTTGATGAAGAATTATATAAACGAAGGTTCAATATAGAGAAAGCAAATGCTTGGTGCTTGGTTGGATAGTTTCAAATCATTATTAATACGATTTGAAACTTCTGTAATAACATGGAATTCTTTGCGTTATATTGCTTTTGTTATTTTATTCCGCAGAAAACTAATAGTTTAAACAAGTTCATTGTAAATTAAGTATTCAATTATAATACTAATTTTAAGATCGTGACTATAAGCTATTTCAACATTTTCACATCTGATTCTTTAATATTGTAATACTTGGCTACAGCATTATAGTCTTGATAATTTACAGGTAAGCTGCTTAGACCTCCTTTATTATAGCTTTTACTCGTTTTTGCAGCCATATTACCCGGTATAATAACAGCTCTAAATCTCTGATTATTTAAATATGGAACTACATAATTTTCTGGGTTAATTTTATTGAAAGTACCACCAATAGTAAACGTAACACCACTTATGCTAAAATCATAATTGAAATCAATTTCTTTTTGAGCAGTATTATCTGCATTCGATACATAATATGTTCGAGGAATAAAATGCCAAACATTTTTTCCATTTGCAATTCCATCTAGTCTATATATTAATACGTTGTCTGCTTTGTTAATGTTATGTTTAAAATCTTCATATTGTGCATAATAGTTTTGCTTTCGAAAAGTAACATTGATTTCTGTCACCAAAGCAACTGTGTCTTGGTCATTTTGAATTTGTGTATCGTTATTCCGATCACACGATACTGTGGTAAATAATATTGCTGTACCAAAAGCAAATGCTAAAATACTTTTTCTCATAAAATAAAGTTTTGTTTAAATAAGCAAAAAATATGCCCCCTCCATATCAATAGCATATTTGTTGGCTCATTTATTAAAAATAAAGGCGAAGATGCGTAAAGCTGGTTTTTAATATCTTACTATTCTTCTATTTCCAAAAATATTCATTAAAATTAAATATTTAAACTGGAAAAACTAAAAATATAAAGCCATCTTGGCTATACATATTATCTTATGTTATTTGTTTTCCTTTCATAGATGAATATTTTTTGAAGCCGATGGTCTTTAAATATCCTGATAAAAGTATCTGAGGTAGCTGATCGGTATTAAATTAAGGAGGCTTGCCATGTATCATTCCGCAATCAATGGTACGGGAGTACTCAAGCCCCTAATATATTGTATTTTACAAATCAAAGACTTCGCTAAAAAAAGAAAAAAATGACTCTATCTTTTTAGTTAAATCACAGATGGATTGGGCGGGGTTTCTATAAAATCTATATCGGCATTCAGAATCTCTAAAATAATGGATTTTACGGATTTCATGGGTAGTGCTAAATGGCTTTTATCTATGAATTCATTTCCTAAAATACTGAGCATTTTAGGCCCCTGCTCAGGACTTACAAAGCTCCATATACCACATTGAACTTGGTGATCCGCAAAAAGACCCGAGTGTAGTGCGCAATGGGCATAAATAACCAACTGAACCTCTTGCTTATATTTTTTATCAAAGAGGAATTCTTCGTCTTCTTTTTTAGGGTTGGGTTTTATCTGTAGTCCCCCCGCTTTAGCACTTTTATAGTCAATAATTCGCAGGTGACCATTCAGGCGATCAATTCGATCCACAAATCCATTAAAATGCACTTTTGGGTGTAATGTATTCTCCAGATAAAAATCGGCACAAATATTTTGTTCTAAAGCTATTATTTCTAATTCGGCTCCTTTTTCTACATCGTTTAAGTCTTTCTCAATAATACGGTGTAGTGTCCTGGCAGCTACCGATTTATGGATATAATTCATTCCTCTTTTGTAATAATCGGAGGAATGCTTTAATTTTTCAGTAATAATATATTCCAAAGCTTCCTCTACCCTCTCTTTCGTTTTTTGAAGATCGGCTTTACTTAATTTTTTATGAAGTAATGACTGATAGAGATGCTCCAAAGTATAGTGCACTAAATTACCAAAATTACGAACGGAAATCTCTTCCTCTAACTCTTCAGGCAGACGTGTATTGAGAATTTGATTTAAATAGAAATCGAGGGGATTATACAGGTAGGTATTAAGGTGAGAAGGCGATATCTTGTGTTTCCACTCTTCCAGTTTTTCCATTACCTGAGCTGTTTTTCGGATCTGTATAAGCTGCTGATTAAGAGGTGTAGAAGCACTATCCATTACAAAATTTTGAAGGGGGTGCTTACTTTCCATTTCAATTTGGGTAATGAAACGACTTTTTTCTCCTATGTTCAGGCCACTGGTCAGACCATTAAAAAGCAGATATACATTCCGGGCTTCTTGAATAAGGCGATAAAAATGATAAGCATAGATAGAATCGTTTTCTAAAAAGGTATTCATACCAAAATCTCGGCGTACATCAAACGGAAGATAGGTATTGTAAGTTCTCCCTAGAGGTAGTTTTCCCTCGTTCACCGAAAGCATAATCACATTTTCGAAATTGAGCAGACGGGTTTCTAGCAGTCCCATCAACTGGAGCCCCGAGAGTGGTTCTCCCTCAAAGTCTATGGTATCCGTACTCACCATTTGGTTTACCAACACCTCCAAAGCAGTAATATCGAGCAGAAAATCATATTGGGATAATTGATTTTTCAAACTTATAAATGCTTTTTCAAAACGGGAAATATTTTCAAAATCGATATCGCTAATTTGTCGCCGCTTACAAGTTTCGCAGAATTCAATTAAAAGACTAAGATAGGTATAATAATCAACGGGTTTTATTAAGATAGAGAAATAAGATATTTTGCTTAGGAGTTCATAAAATAGTTTTTTGGAAATATAGATCAGATTTCTCTCTTCAAGCTGTTCTAGGAAAGCCTGGATAATAGGTGTATCTTGGGTGTGTGCAGGTAGTTCTTCTAAAAGAGGAAGTATATCCCCATAGTAATAAGCAGAGTCTTTTTTAGCCAATTGTTTCTGCAGATGGAACAACTTCTTCATCGCCACGCTAAAAGATAGATTTTTTAGAGGAAACCCCATGGTGATATTGAGACTTTTCACCAAATGCTGTAGGCTTTCTAAAGTGGGGGGCAGGAGATTTTCATCCAACAATACAATTGCCGTATTGCTCAATTCTGAATTTTCAGTTTTTAACTGCTCTAAGATATGAGGGAGTAGTTTGGTTTGGGCAATATTTCCTGCCACTTCAAAGACCTGAATATTCTTGGGTTCAGAAAAATGATTTTCTATCCAGTTGAAGGGTCTGGATTCATTAAATTCTTTCCAATGGATATATTCTCGCAGAAATTTTCCGGCCTCCTGACGTTTGTCGTCTATATAATATTCATCTGCTTGGAAGAAACATTCTGCTTTATCCCATTGTAAAAGGTTTTTTACCAATTTTTGCTCTATGGGAGTAAAAGCATTAAAGCCACAGAAAAGAAATCGGTCAGAAGTATTTTGTGTAAAGTTCTCCACTCTCATTTTTAAGTTTTCATGTATCATTCCCGGAGTAGCAAGATCCTCTTGGAGTAATTTCTTCTTAAGAGCAGGCAGAAAAACTTTCATTTTTTTCCAAAAGTTCAGATTACGCCGATGCGGTTTTTCTTCTCCCAATAGCTCCCCCCAATTCTTAATTCGCTCATCCGAAAACATAAAATCCAAAACCTGTGTGTCGCTTTTAGAAAACTTCAACATATCATCCCAATCTTTTAAAAGTGTGGGAAACCATTTTAAAAAGGATTGTAAATCTTCTGTGGCATCTATTTTTCGAAAAACTTCAAATGCGAAGAGCCAGAGCGAAATGCCTGAAATTTGTTGTAATCCTGAAATGTCACTAATCAGTTCATCTATGGTTTGAAATTTAGGCAGTATACCTTCATATTTTTTGTCGAGAAGAATTTTTTTGATAAAAACTACCGGGCGCTTACCTGGCAGAACTAAGGTACATTCATGTAGCGGTTTCTTTTGTCCGAGTAGCTTATCTATAATTTTATGGAGAAAGCTATGTTGGAGAGTTTCAGACATTTTTTTTTAAATTTAAAAATCTTTATTTTTTTGCAAATATCTATAAAAAAACATCATAAATCGTGTCCAATAGGATAAGCATTAGTGTTCAATGGTTTATCAAATCCTTTGTATTTAATTTTTTGCCAAAAGAACAGCAAATATAAAACATGATATTGAGATGTAGGACTCTAAAGTCTGGTGTAAGTTGTTACAGCTTCTCCTGATAATAAAGAAATCACTTGTTGATATTGTAGCTCTTTTATTTTTTAGCGGGTTAGAATATTTTTCTAAAAAGGGAGCTTGCAAAAGTCAACATTCCCTCCCGAAATAATAATTCCAAGCTTTTTATTTACAAATGAATTTCTTTCCCTTAAAAAGGCTGCTAATGCTACAGCAGATGAGGGCTCGCAAACTATTTTTAAACGTTCCCAAATTAATTGCATAGCACAAATGATTTCATGTTCCTCTACTCTTATTATTTTTTCTACACCTTTTTGAATAATGGGTAAATTTATAGTTCCCAATTGTGTTTTTAAACCATCAGCTATCGTATTGGTTTCCAAATTTGTTTCAATAACGCCACTCTTTAATGTACGATAGGCATCGTCTGCTTGAAATGGTTCACCCCCTATTACCTGACACGATTGTCCAAAATGCTGTGCCGAAATTGCTGTTCCAGCGATAAGACCTCCCCCACCAACTGGAGTAAAAATATAATCTAAATCTGGATATTCCTCCAATAGTTCTTTGGCTGCTGTTCCCTGTCCCAGTATCACATCCAATTCATTCGAAGGGTGGATAAATGTAGCACCTTGGGTCTCTCCAATATGCTGTGCCATATTCTCTCTCGCCTTAAGTGTGGGCTCTCATTCGATAATTTTACCCTGGAGCCTGTTTTTTGAAAATTTTCACATTTAAAGAAAAGATGGGCTCCTGTTATTTTATCGATAGACTTTGATGTGAAAACTGGAGTATTATGAATATAGGGTTTAATCCTTTGATGTGCTGAGATCATACTTTGCTTATACATAGATTTATATTTTTTATATTTTTAGCAGAATAGCAGTCTATTTACTAAATAGTAGGTGAAAAATCCATATTGGTGGACACTTTTCCGATGAGGATGGGTATAGTATTTTGGACTTTTTCATCTTTATTTTTAGACTTTCAAGTTATTTATTATAGTTTTAAAAAGCGACAAAATACCTAATGAATTAATTCTATGACTCTTAATGAGAATATATATTTCAGATATCTTTTATAAAAGCTTCAAATTCTTGATAAAATTTTTCAAAAGCCTCCATTTTTTGGACAAAAAATTCAAAAATTTCCTGCCATGAATTTTTGTTGAAAATACTAATATGCACTTTTTGTACCCAAATCCTACTGATAACCTTTCCATTTTCCAAAAAATATTGGGCTTCCATAACAGCGTCGGGAAGATAATCTTGTTTTAAAAAATTTTCCAGTGCCTGAATTTTTTCAAAATAGGCCTGTCTCAAAAGATCATCTTTCATTTCTATATTGAGGGAAACTTCTGCCTTTTTATTATCTGCATAGAATTTGAAAGAAAAATCTTTAACCTTTGTGTCGTAGAGTATCCACTTCCTGGGGAATGATTTGCCGAAAGCCGTCCAAAATTCCACCTTCAACTGTGCTGCTTCTTGCTTGGAGAACATGGCTTAATATTATTCAAAAAGGTTTCCTATAGTGCCCTCATCATCAAAGTTCTCATTGTGCTCTTCTTTTTCACTATGTTCTTCTTCCTCAGGTTCCGGAATACTGATATTTATACTGCGAATTTTATCTTTTGATAGTTGATTGCCCAATGCTTTAATACCTTTTACACTAATAAATTCGTCTACAGATAGAGTCTCAGGCTCTTTATCTTTCCCCTTTTCTTTACTGAAAATAAGAGTGGCCGTGGTATTTTTACCCGTGCCCACCCACTCTATAAAAGATTTGGGGTGTTCTGCCGGAAAAAATAACTGTGGATTGGTAGTATTTTCCATTAGAAAACGTTTTAGAAAATAGCGCTCTTTTTCGCCATCATAATAAATACAAGCGATGGGCTGATGAGGCCTCCATTTTTCGAGTATAATATATTCATCGTCAAATCGGTTCGATAGATCAAAATTAACCAAACGGGCCTCTCCTTTAGGGGTTACCAATAAAATTTTGTCCTCTCCTTTGAAGGTTCCTAAAAAACTTCCCCTTGCATCGGCATTCAGTCTGCGAACGGCTTCATCAAACCATATTTTTCGAGGTGCCAATGTAGAAACGCCTTCTTCTTTGAGCTCTATTTTCTTAATTGGATATTTGGTGACGAGATTGCCTTTGGAATCCCTTCCTTTAATGCCCAGTTCAGAGAAATCGACATCCAATTTATTTTTACGTATTCTGGCACTTGGTTTTAACACTACGTTTACCACCTCGGCTTCTCCATTAGCGTTTGCCGAAAAATAAAGTACTTCAGATCCTTTTTTATCCGAAGCCAGGTGATATTCATTATTTCGGATCACCCCCGTAACAAAAAAACGCTTCATATAATAAGGTCCTTCTTTGCCCTCTCTGTAAATCATGTTGTAAATAGTGCGCTTATCATTTTTCTTCCAAACGCCTACGTGAATAATATTTTTACCTACAAATGTTTTTGGTTCTGCTTTGGTTACCATCATGCTTCCGTCTTTTCGGAAAATGATGATATCATCTATATCCGAACACTCGAAAAGGAATTCATCTTTTTTTAAGGAAGTTCCGATAAAACCCTCTACTAAATTAGCATAGAATTTAACATTCGCCACTGCTACCTTAGTAGCATCTATGGTATCGAAAATTCTCAATTCCGTACGTCTCTCCTTTGTTTTGCCATATTTTTTCTGAATATTCTGGTAGTACGTAATGGCATAAGGTATAAGATGGGTAAGGTTGTGTTTTACTTGCTCCATTTTAGTTTCTAAAGCTTCAATATTCTCTTGTGCTTTATTCAAGTCGAAGCGGGAAATCCTTTTAATACGAATTTCGGTAAGCTTTAGAATGTCTTCTTGTGTTACAGCCCGTAAAAGATTTTTTGTATAAGGCTTAAGCCCCTGATCTATAGCTACAATAACCTCTTCCCAAGTCTCTTTCTCTTCAATCTTACGATAAATGCGTTTTTCGATAAAAATCCTTTCTAAAGAGGCGAAATGCCAGTTTTCTTGTAGTTCATTAAGCTCTATTTCGAGTTCGGTTTTCAGTAAATATACCGTATGATCGGTATTCATTCTGAGAATCTCCGATACATTAAGGAACATGGGCCGATCTCCTACAATCACGCAGGCATTTGGCGAGATCGTTACCTGACAATCTGTAAATGCATACAGGGCATCCGTAGTTTTATCAGGAGATACATCAGGATGAAGGTGTATCAGAATTTCTACTTTATCCGAGGTGTTGTCCTCTATTTTTTTTATTTTGATCTTACCCTTTTCATTGGCTTTAATAATACTGTCGATGAGTTCGCCGGTGTTTTTTGAAAAAGGGAGCTCTGTGATGACCAGCGTATGCTTGTCCTTCTGACCAATCCGGGCTCTGGCCCTGACTTTTCCCCCACGCTGACCATCATTATATTCGGATACATCTAACAGACCTTGGGTCAGAAAATCCGGATACAGCTGAAAAGGCTTCTTTTTAAGATAAGCAATTGAGGCATTGATGAGTTCGTTGAAGTTATGGGGTAAAATTTTTGTGGAAAGCCCCACTCCTATGCCCTCTACCCCCTGTGCTAACAGGAGAGGAAATTTTACCGGAAGATCTATCGGTTCATTATTTCTTCCATCATAGGATTTCACCCATTTTGTAGTTTTAGGATTAAAGACTACTTCTAGCGCGAAAGCGGTTAATCTGGCTTCTATATAACGCGCCGCTGCTGCACTATCTCCTGTGAAAATATTCCCCCAGTTTCCTTGGGTATCAATGAGAAGTTCTTTTTGACCAATTTGTACCATGGCATCTGTGATAGAAGCATCTCCATGGGGATGATACTTCATGGTATTTCCCACAATATTGGCGACTTTATTATAGCGTCCATCTTCTAACTCGCGCATGGAATGCATAATTCTGCGCTGTACAGGTTTCAACCCATCATATACTGATGGAATGGCGCGATCGAGGATAACATAAGATGCATAATCCAAAAACCAATCTTGATAGAGACCTGAAACTTTTTTTAAGGATTCTTCTGCGTGATTTAAGCTGTTTTCTTCCATTAATTATAAGGGGTGCAGTTTTCTGTTTTTATTAAAATTTAAAAATGCGGGGGACTATCCTACGTTAAGCGCTTCTTCCAGAGCTTCTTCTTTTTTATCCAGATCAGAATTTTCTACCACCAGGTTTTCCAAAATAAAATTTTGTCTGTCGGGAGTATTTTTTCCCATATAAAATTCGAGAAGCTGTCCGATTGTAGTGTCCTTCCCTATAACGACAGGTTCTAAACGAATATCTTTTCCAATAAAATGTTTAAATTCATCAGGAGAGATTTCCCCTAGTCCTTTAAATCGGGTGATCTCTGGATTTTTTCCCAATTCATTTAAAGCTTTTATCCGCTCTGCCTCAGAATAACAGTAACGGGTTTCTTTTTTGTTCCTTACCCTAAATAGGGGGGTTTGTAAGATATATAAGTGCCCATTTTTAATAACTTCTGGAAAAAACTGAAGAAAAAAGGTAATCATTAATAAGCGAATATGCATTCCATCTACATCGGCATCTGTGGCAATAATGACCTGATTATAGCGAAGGTCTTCTAGGCTTTCTTCGATATTAAGAGCCGCCTGCAATAGATTAAACTCTTCATTTTCATAGACTACTTTTTTGGTCAGGCCATAGCAGTTCAGGGGTTTTCCTTTTAAACTAAATACGGCCTGGGTTTCTACATCTCGACTCTTGGTAATGGATCCGGAAGCGGAATCACCCTCAGTAATAAAAATCATAGTTTCAGATTTCCGAGACGCTTTCTGATCGTTATAGTGCTGCCGGCAATCTCTAAGTTTTTTATTGTGAAGGGATACCTTTTTAGCACGCTCACGGGCTAATTTCTGTATCCCCGAAAGCTCTTTTCTCTCCCGTTCAGAAACGATGATTTTTTTGAGCAGCGCTTCTGCTGTCTCGGGTTCTTTATGCAGATAATTGTCCAGTTTATTCTTAAGAAAATCATTTACAAAAGTTCGTACTGTTACCTGGCCTGGTCCCATCTCATTACTTCCGAGTTTGGTTTTAGTTTGGGATTCAAAAACAGGCTCTTCTACTTTTATCGAAATGGCAGCAATAATAGATTTTCTAACATCGGCCGCTTCATAGTTTTTATTGTAAAATTCCCGAATAGTTTTTACAAATGCTTCCCGAAAAGCATTCAGGTGCGTACCGCCCTGAGTGGTATTCTGCCCGTTCACAAATGAAAAGTAAGTTTCGGACTGCGATTTATCAGAATGGGTAATGGCTACCTCAATATCATTATCTTTTAGATGAATGATAGGATAAAGAATTTCTCCATCAATTTCATCTTGGAGAAGGTCTTTAAGTCCGTTTTCCGAAAGAAAAACCTGTCCGTTGAATACGATTTTTAAACCCGGATTTAGATAGGAATAGTTTTTAAGCATCTTTTCGATGTATTCTTTTCTAAAACGGTAGTTGGCAAATATGGTATCGTCTGGTATAAAAGTGATTTCAGTACCGTTTCTCTCTTTGGTTTCCATTTCGGGATATTCCTTTACGAGAAGTCCCCTACTAAATTCGGCCACTTTGGTTTTACCTTCTCTTACGGATTTAACGTTAAAAAAAGAAGACAAAGCGTTAACCGCTTTACTACCTACTCCGTTTAATCCTACAGATTTTTTAAACGCTTTGGAGTCGTATTTTCCACCCGTATTCATTTTGGATACCGCATCGACTACTTTCCCCAAGGGTATACCACGACCGTAATCCCGGATAATGGCTTTACCCTCATCCAGTTTTATTTCGATTTTTTTGCCAGCATTCATCGCAAACTCATCAATCGAATTATCGAGAATCTCTTTTAGGAGAATGTAGATACCATCGTCGGCGGAAGATCCATCTCCCAGTTTTCCTATGTACATCCCAGGACGTAACCTTACGTGTTCCTGCCATTCAAGGGAACGGATATTATCTTCGGAATAGTTAACACTAGTGTTTTCAGACATTCTTAAATTGTAATAATGACAAAAATAATCATTTTTTATGATTTTTGGCTATTTATAGCTAAGATAAAAATAAAGAAAAATCCATAAAAAAAGCTTCCTATTGGGAAGCTTTTTTATTTATTGCTTTATTTTTTTATACATTAAACCTAAAATGCATAATGTCTCCATCCTGAACAATATACTCTTTTCCTTCTACCCCCAGCTTTCCTGCTTCTTTAATCTTGGCTTCTGAACCATAGTGGATATAATCTTCATATTTGATCACTTCGGCCCTGATGAAACCTTTTTCAAAGTCCGAATGGATGACACCTGCCGCTTGTGGGGCTGTCCAACCTTTCCCAATAGTCCAGGCTCTCACCTCTTTTACCCCCGCAGTAAAGTAAGTTTGAAGGCTTAACAATTGATATGCGGTTCGGATTAAACGATTTACTCCAGGCTCTTCCAGTCCCAATTCTTCTAAAAAGATCTGCCGCTCTTCAAAAGTTTCAAGTTCGTTAATATCAGCCTCTATCTGAGCAGCTAATACGATAATTTCTGCCTTTTCACTCTGGGCCATCGCCTGAATTTTCTCTATCCATGCATTTCCATTTTTAACGGAGTCTTCATCTACATTACATACGTAAAGCACAGGTTTGTTGGTGAGAAGCTGGATTTCAGCAATTACGCTGGATTGAAAGTCATTTGCCTGAAACTCTCTTGCATTTCTGCCGCTTTCCAAAAACTCCGAAAGTGTGACTAAAGTGTCGTAGGCTAAGACATCATCCTTTTTCCCCGATTTGGTGAGTTTCTTTGCTTTTTCTATAGCTTTAGATAAAGTTTCAAGATCTTTTAATTGAAGTTCTATATCAATAATATCCTTATCTCTGAGAGGGTCTACACTACCTTCAACATGGGTAATATTATCGTTTTCAAAACACCTCAACACGTGAATAATGGCTTCACATTCACGAATATTCGCTAAGAATTGATTGCCCAAGCCTTCCCCTTTGCTGGCGCCTTTTACCAAGCCTGCAATATCTACAATTTCCACAACAGCAGGTAAAACCCTTTCCGGTTTCACTATTTTTTCTAATTCAAATAAACGCTGATCAGGAACAGATACGGTTCCTACATTAGGCTCTATAGTACAGAATGGATAATTAGCACTTTGAGCTTTAGCATTACTTAGACAGTTAAAAAGAGTTGACTTACCAACGTTGGGTAAACCTACGATACCACATTTCATTAAAAAATAATTTGTGCAAAGATAAGGTTTAAACTTATATTTTAAAAAAAATCATTATTCTCAGAAAACTGTAAAAACCCTCAGATTGATACTAAGCTTAGAGATGGAAAAGAGTAAACACCAAGGATTCACTTTACAGAAATGTAATTTTTTTAGTCTTCATCTCTCTTTTTTATCTTAAGCCTTCACCGATTGTACTTTTACCCTTCTATGCTCTTTGTTGTATATCTTATTTAGTGTATCGGAAACAGCGGTTTTTTAGTTGTCATTTAAAATAAGTGAAGCATACTTTGGTAAATATGACCTCTATAATTATAAAGAATGCACAACACAGGTTTAGTAAAGAATTTATTGAAGCTCAGGGGGGCAAAATTTGGGTAGAGAGGGTGAGTATGGTACTGGAAGTACTTTTTATTTTATCCTCAACACTGTTCAAAACTATGCTGAAATGAAATAATTTCAATTTTATAACATAATCACTCCTTCAATTTTTGCGGTTGCTTTATAAAGACGTATAACATGGTCGGTATCTAGAACGAAGGCTACAATAGTACAGCTGATATATTTACCATTAGAACTTTCGCGGGTGGAAAATGTATTTTTAGTTCCGTCAAAAACTTTGTAAATATCCGTTAAAAGACTAGAATTGTTCTCTATAATAAATTTAAACGTGTAATCTTCTGGAAAACTATGATACTCTTCCAATTGTCCATGTAATTTTTTATAAAACTCTTCAGGATTGGGTGTCGTCTTAATCTTATTTTCTTTATTCATAATCTTATAAAAGTTATTCACCTCTTTTTTCAGGTTGCTGAATCATCCCGCAAGTTAGCGAAAGTTGAATGATAATCATAGCCCCTTAATTCTAAAAAATATTTTCGTCTTTAAAACTGAAAAAAAAGTTTTGAGAGATAATGACATGATCTAAAAGTTCTACTTGAAGAAACTCTCCTGCTTTTTTAATACGATGGGTAATCTGTATATCTTGCTGACTGGGCTTTATGTTTCCTGAAGGGTGATTATGGATTATAATAACAGCGGTTGCAAAATGAGCCAAGGCAATGCGGTATAATATTCTGATATCTACAATAGACTCATTAATACCCCCATGTGTAAGTCTTTCTTTATGGATGACTTTATTGCTCTGATTCAGATAAAGACACCAAAATTCTTCATGTTGAAGATCCGCTAAGTAAGGATGAAGGATTTGGAATACATCTTTACTATTCTTAATAACAGGTTTTTCCGGTATTTCCTGTAAAGCTTTTCTACGGCCCATTTCTAAAGCTGCAGCAATACTAATGGCTTTAGCTTCACCAATACCTTTAAACTTTATTAAGTCTTTAGTACTCAGTAAACTAAGTTGGTGCCAGTTATAATGCACGGAAGCCAATATACTTCTCGCGAGCTCTACAGCACTTTCCTGCTTGCTACCAGATCTCATAATAATGGCCAAAAGTTCAGCATCCGAAAGTGTGGAGATTCCCTTTAATAAAAATTTCTCCCGTGGACGCTCATCTTCAGCAAGGAATTTAAGGTTCATATTAATTTTTTTATAAATACAGCATCTGTATACATTCAACAGGCTAACTCCATCAGGACTCGCCCTCTCATATTTGGCCTGACTCCTTATTTTTTTCCTTACTGAACTACATCAAAAAATATTGAAAAGAGACTCTTGATAAGCTCTCTTTTTATACAATTTGCCCGTCTTTCATTACCAATTTACGGTCTGTACTTTCAGCAAGTCCTAGGTTATGGGTGACGATTACAAAGGTCTGATCGTATTTGTCGCGGAGGTCAAAAAATAACTGGTGTAGGCTATCGGCATTCTTAGAGTCTAGATTTCCAGTAGGTTCATCTGCAAATATAATCTTAGGGTCATTGATTAAAGCTCGTGCTACCGCCACACGTTGGGCTTCTCCTCCTGAGAGTTCTTTTGGTTTATGGTGAAGCCTGTGCGCAATTTTCAATTCATCGAAAAGCTCATGCGCCTTTTCTAAAGTATAAGCGCTGGGCTGATCTGCAATTCTTACGGGTAATAAAACATTTTCCAAAGCGGTAAACTCAGGTAAAAGCTGGTGGAATTGAAAAACAAAACCTATATTTTTATTGCGGAATTTGGATAATTCTTTATCGGACATCTCGAGAAACGATTTTTCATTCAATCGTATTTCAGTTCCGTTAGCTGTTATATTTGAGGGCGAATCTAAGGATCCCAAAATTTGTAATAAAGTAGATTTACCGGCCCCCGATTCTCCAACAATAGAAACAATTTCACCTTTAAAAATGTCAATATTTACTCCTTTTAATACTTCTAAAGAAGCATATGATTTGTATATATTTCTCGCTTTAATCATAATTCTCCAAAAATACTAATTAGTTGTGATATAGAATATGCTTTATCCTTAAAATAGCATTCTTAGGGAATAGGATTAAAATACTGCAGAATGTAGATCTTTATCTACTAAGAGCCCTTGCTGTATTTTGAGATCAAAATTCAAATCTTTTTTAGCTTTAAATTTAATAATAAAAAGGTTCAAGCTTCCCTCTATCGATTGCTGCTCACCTACATTTACAAAGGTAGGATACAGTACCTTTTCTCCATTGGAGTGCAATCTATCATTAGTGAAATTTTCCATTTTATACGTGTTTAGGGGTTTAATGCCTATGAATCCATACTTCGAACTATTATAAGGCAAAATAAAACTTAAAGCATTCACAGATCGAAGTCCCTCTCCTCGCACTGTTATCTCTATCATTTCGCCTTTAGCATAGCGATCCTTAGGAGTCGTTAATAAGAGCTTACCCGTGATTTTTTCTACAGCATCCTTACTTACTCCCCCCTCCAACTGTGTTGCCACTACGGAAATATCGTAGACATCAATCCAATGATTTTTATTGATATCTCCCCTGCTTATATAGCCTTCAAAATCAGCATCTCCTTTTCTTAATCCCGTATAATTCAGATAAGCGGTAAGGTCATTACGATCGATTAATTTATCATTATTAATATCCCCGGGAAGATAAGTTTCGGTATCCGGTACTTTAAAAACGTAGAGTTCTCTTCCCGAACCATAGTTGCCTACAGCCTGTTTTACATGAATTTTAATATATCGAGCTTTAGGCTGGGCTTTAAATATAAATTCTTTAAGATTAAAATCATCTTTCCATTCAAAATATCCAGCCTTTATCCACTGCTGTTTATCTATACTATACGCTACACTTCCTTTTTGGATCAGACCATTTCTACCATCATTGCGGGGTAAAAACTGAAATTTATCCAATTGATTTATAGATTTAAGGTCTAAGACGATATCAAAGGGCACTGCCACTGCCTTAGAACTATAACGAGTATGCCACATAGAACCTTCTTCGCCGTCCAAAAGTTTATACAGCTCAAAACCTTCCTGGGCTTCTGCAGAACTCTCCCCATCTATTCCCCTAATTGCAAAAGTTAAAGGATCTATTTTTGTTTTAGCCTGCCCAGTGGTCCAGCCAGAACTCCCCTCTTTATTTACGGCCCTTATCTTAAAGGTGTATTCTGTTTCGGGGCTCAGTCCTTCCAACAAAAATGAGGTGTTTTTTATCGTGGAATACAGCTGACCCTCAAAATATATTTCATAATAATCGGCATTTTGAACCTCATCCCAGTTAATCTTCAGACTAGAATCCTTTTTATCTTGGTCTTGTACGCGAATATTAGTAGGAAAATGTAAATAGCCCGCACTTACTTTCAAAGGGTGAGCAGGCTTAAAATGAAAACCCTTTACTTCAATGCAGATCTCTGCCTGGGTAATATCGGTTTGGGCAATATGTACCCATAGCTGAGGGTTCTTAATAATGTTCACCCTCTCAAATGCACTTCCCGGTGTTGAAAACCTATTAAAATTAGGTTTTTGGTAATAGAAATATACATTTTCCTGAGTTTTAAATTCAGCTAATGAATTTACCTCTTTAAGCACAACCTGCTTTTGATTGATGTTAGCGATAATCTCTTTAGGCTTTTGGGTAACATTAATTCTGAATTCTGTATTTTTATCTTTTATAAAACCTGTGAAATTATTTTTTGTAGGATGGACTACAATAAGGGCTCTGTCCTGAACGACATTGGATGTTATGAGGGTCGTTGTGCCCCTTCCCTTTTTATACTGCTCTGTGGCTCCGTCATCATCATATTCTATGAAAGAAGACTTACCAAAGGGATAAATTTCATAAACCCTAAGGTTTTTGTCGATTTCAGAAATATGATTATGTGGATGATACATTGGAATAATAGCCCCGCGTTTTACAAATATGGGAAGTTTCCATAAGGGGCTCTCTATATTATTAATGATCTGCCCACCTTCATACTCTTCTCCTGTAAGATAATCAACCCATAGTCCTTTGGGGAGATAGATATTATCACGCATATCGTTTCCCTTTTTATCGGATTTTGTTTCCTGGTAAATAGGTGCTACGAGAAAGTTGGGACCGTACATAAATTGATATTGCGTCCTTTTTCCCTCAGTATACGGATTTCGTTCTTCTAAAAACATGGCCCTTATCATGGGTAAGCCTGTAACAGCTTCTTTGGCGATGCTATAAGTATAGGGGATAAGTTCAGATTTTAGTTTAAGATAATTTCTATTGATAGAGGTAAATGGCTCGCCCATAGCGTGTGGATATTTTTCATTAGAACCCCAGCCATCCATATTCAATTGCATAGGCGTGAAGGTTTTCCACTGAAAATCTCGGGTATTGACAATAGGTTTTTTACCACCAAAGATACCATCCATATCAGAGGTAATATTAGGTTGACCAGAGAGACCAGCTCCAATATAAGTAGGGATATGAAAGCGAATATATTCCCACATTCCTCCAGTTTGATCTCCCGACCATACTCCGGCATAGCGCTGGGTACCCGCCCACCCATCCAATGAAATAATAAAAGGTCGGGCATTGTTCCCATATCTCGACATGATCTCTGCTACTTCTGCTATTCCGTTTAATCCAAATGAATATCCTGCTCCTACCCATGCCACATCCGTTTTCAAAACACGAGCCCCCGCATCTCTTACCTCTTTAATAATATCTCTTTGCAATAATGGACTAATATCCTTTTTGGGATGAAGATCAGATTGTGTCCACAACCCCATTTCAACCCCGTTTTCGCGAGCATAATCTCCAAACTTATTTAGGTTGCTAATGTTGCCATCTAAAGTATTCTCCTGGCCATAACCAGCACCATAACCATCATTAGGCAGAATCCACCCCAATGGCATATCATGTTTTTTATAACGATCAATGACTGCTCTTGCAGAAAATTGATAATTATTTTTTTCTCCATTTAAAGATTCTTTAATTCCTCCATTATCTTTCTGACTTTCTCTATAGTACTTTCCATCCTCAAAAAGAATTCCTTTAGGGTTTTCCTTCCAATAATCTCTATTATAGGCATTGAGATGCCCTTCATAGAAACCAAATTTGGGAAGAAGTACAGGGTTTCCGGTAAGTTGGTAGAAATCGTTAAGTAAAGCAACAGGTAAATCATTTACCATGAAAAACACATCCATATAATTCTCTTCATGAAATAAAGAAACTTTTCCTTTATGCTGATTTCCAAAATCGTATTTCCCTTTTTTAAAGGTATACCACATTACACCATATCCTTTGGAAGACCAATAAAAAGGTGCGGGAGAGGCAACGCCTCCATCAATCCAGCTGTTTTGATTTTCTATGGCAATCATTTTTCCTTTATGCGAAAAACGGCCGTTTTGAACTCCTCCCCCATAAAAATATTCTTGTGCGCCTTCTTTTAGACTAAGCTTTACTTTGTTTTTTTCGAAATGCAAAGGTTCTATTTCCTCTGCTACTGTAGCATTTGACCGAAGGTTGATCAACTTAAAAAGTGAAGTCTTTTTATCAAAAACAACTTGTATTTTGTCCGTTGTAATAGTCAATTGATCAGTATCCTGAGCCAAATAAAGCTTGCCCAATGGCTTCCTGGGCTTATCAACTAATATTTTCGCTTCAGGTTTTGCTTCGGGATCCCTAAATCCTTTACCTGTATTATCCTGAAATAGTCTGAATATATGATCGGCATAAAAATCGAGTAACATTTTTTGCTGATTGGAAAATTTGATTTCAATCGTGGTCGCATTGCTTTTGTAAGCACTTATAATTTGATATTCTGGCTGAAAAACAGTGTCTGTTTTTAATATTCGCGTTTGCGGAGTGTATAGGCTGCTTTTACAAAATACTAAAAGTGGAAAAATTAATAGTATGGCCCCTATATTTTTTTTAATCAAGATTTTTATTTTCATCATATTAAGTTTGGTCAAATAAATATATGAAAATCAATACTTAGCTTGATAATTTATCAATCATTATTAATAGGTTGTCCTTTTTTATTGATTCGTTTTACAATTATTGAACTCTTGCAGAATCAGTATTTTAACCATCTGGGTTATTGTCCAGCATAAAATCTTAGGTTCGTTCGGATGCCTATAAGTGACTTTTAAATTGCAGTATCATGATATTGTAATGTTGGGCATTAAGCGGTAAACAATGGTATTGTTTGGCAAGATTCTTATAGTGGGTATAAAATGAAAAAGGTAGTAATTTATACTACCTTTCCAAGCTTGTTGTAAAATTAATTTTGGCCCTACTCTTTATCGAAACTAATGCTTACATTTCCTGAACCTACTGCCTACACCAAATTTTCCACATCATCTAACCTACCCAATTTTGGGTAGGTGTTGGGCAGACCATAATATTTTTCCTTATTGTTTAGCTGCACAATGATTAAAGGACAGCATTTGTTGGAATGCTCTTGCCGAATTGTTATCTAAAAGTATAGCTGTAAAGGTGGTCCCCCCCCACCTTTATTTTGATTTTACCCCCTAGCCTTTGTATTGTTAGGCGTAATATTATTTGTTTTGCTATCATCATATCACTCTTGTCTTGTGACGGAGTTCTTTGACATAAAGGGCAAAATCATTAAAAAAGAGAATGTTTCAGACTAGTATTTCACTTTAAATAACCTGTTGTACATTTAGAACAGATTCACTTTTAAGCTGTTTAAACTTCTGTTAAAGACAAAAAAAATAAGGTATTGAATCCTGGTAAAAGCAGTTATTTTTGAAGCTATTCTGGTGGCTAAACCCTGAAATGTTTTTGCAAAATGGATATGAATGGAAAATTGTCCACACAGTTGAGAAATATTGGTTTCAATTCGTTTTTTAATCTTTGCTTTTGTGGTTGAAAACTGGGCAAAATGATGTTGGTTTTTGCGCCTAGGCACTGAAATACTGATGATGGAATAAATCAACCTGAAGAGTTTTGCTTATATAAGCCATGCCTCCTATTAACAAGCAGTTTTGGAAAGTTTCCTTTATATCGTGAAGGTCATTTACATCATGAACATTTGCTGGTGAAAAATCAAACGAATGAAAGATGACATTTTTATCGCAAACTGCATGAAGTTTAAAGCCAAAGTAACCTATTTTCTGTGCCGTACCATATCCAAATTCGGGATTTATTGGCTCGGTGGAACAAATTAATGAAGGTTTTGCCCGACTCATTTTACAAATTGCAACAGGGGTGGGATCCACTACAAAAACAGCTGTGAAACCTGAAAATTTACAACTTAGGGTCTCTCTTATTTTCTCTATGCAGCAGAAAAGTTTTCTTTTTCTTCTATTGTATACACTTCTTTCTATTTTATCTTCCAAATCTGTTCCTGAAATACACCTAAATAGTTGTAATTCAAAGTTAATAGACCTATATTCCGCAGTAATATTAAGGGCCACAAGCTCCAGATCAGACTATTTGGGAATCCTGATTTGCCTAGAGGAATCAATATCTGTACAGATATTGGTTAATTCTTTTAAAATAATTTTGTAATTTTGAATGAGATTGTTTATGTGTTTAAATATTGGCAATCAATTAAATATGCGATTTTTTAATCAAATGAATAATCTTTTTTCTTTTTTAATTCCTAAATGCACAACAGGTTTTAAAGACTCTTTAAAAAATATTTCCAGTTTACTGAAAGGGATCACCTCAACCTTGTCGTACAAATCAACATTTACGGCATTTGGTACAAGCATTAATTCCTTTGGTTCTGCCACTGCTTTAAAAGCATATTCACTGAATCTCCGGCAATGATAAATAGCGATCTTGGCGAAATCTCTTTAATGTAGGTCAATATGGGCATATTCATAAACGACCAAGCATTGGTAGTATTCCACGCACCAGTTGAGTTAATGCATCGTTCGTGAAAACCTCAGTCAGGACTTAGATTGACGATTTATAAATAATTATTAAATTGAAAATCAAGAGCCCATCACTAATATAAAAACACTTTCAGATATACGTAAAAAATTAAAAGTTCTCCATTATGCAAAAGATATTATTAGTATTTCAAGAGAAGCCTTTTATCAATGGATAAGATCAGAAGGGAAACAAGTTTAATTATGAACTGAAATTCCACAACAAAGACTTTTAAACGATGTGAGAAACAAATACCCCTAGACTTATACTGCTTTGAAAGGTAAAAAATTCTATGTAGTACTCAAAGAGCAATTAAATACTAATCCCTCTAAAATTTATTATATTCGCTTATCAAGCTTCGTTATAAGACTCAAAAGAAGTAATAAAAAAGCCCTTTCCAATAAAGGAAAAGGCTTTTTTATATTTTATTTAGCTTTTACACCAATAAACTAAATGGATTTTCAAGATAAGTTCTCAATGTTTGTAAGAATTCAGCTCCTGTTGCCCCATCTATAACCCTGTGATCACAAGCTAATGAAAGCTTCATGGTGTTGCCTACCACAATTTGTCCATCTTTAACCACAGGCTTTTCAATAATGGCCCCTACAGAAAGAATGGCTGAGTTGGGTTGGTTTATAATACTGGTAAAAGTTTCTATACCAAACATACCCAAATTAGAAATAGAGAAAGTGCTCCCCTCCATTTCATTGGCTTTAAGACCTTTATTTTTAGCTCTTGATGCCATATCCTTAACCGCTGAAGAAATATCTGAGTAAGACATATGGTCCGTATTTTTGAGTACAGGTACCACCAAACCATCCGGAATTGCAACAGCTACACCAATATTGATATTGCCTCGGTGGATAACCTTATCTCCTGCCCAAGAACTATTTACCTGCGGATGTTTTCTTAAAGCCATAGCGGTTGCTTTGATAATCATATCATTGAAAGATACCTTAGTATCCGGAAGGCTATTGATTTCTTTTCTGGCAGCAATGGCTTTGTCCATATTGATTTCTACCATAAGATAGTAATGAGGTGCCGAGAATTTACTATCGGAGAGCCTTTTTGCGATAACATTACGAACCTGAGAGTTGGTGGTTTCGGTATCCTCTCCGCTTATAATGTTAAGGCTAGGTTTTGAAGGAGTTGACACTGTTGAGTTATTTTGAAACTCTGCAGCAGCAGAAGGCTTATATTCCTCAACATCTTTTTTGACAATTCTGCCACCTTCTCCAGAACCTTTTATCGTTGAAATGTCGATTCCTTTTTCTTGGGCTATTTTACGGGCTAGTGGAGAAATAGCAATTCTATCACCTGTAACTGTATTCGTGCGGGTATCTGCCTCGTTTTCTTTTGAAGAAACTTCCTCTACTGTATTTTTTTCGAGAGCTTTTGAAGTTTTGTTGCCCTCTACTGGAGCCTTTCCAGATGTTAATCCTGAAATATCGGTTCCCGCAGGTCCAATAATCGCCAATACCTTATCGACAAGGGCCGCAGCGCCCTCCTGAACACCTTGATAAAGCAGGGTGCCGTCAAATTCAGACTCAAAGTCCTGGACTGCTTTATCGGTTTCTATTTCCGCAATAATATCACCTTCTTTTACGGAGTCCCCTACCTGTTTATGCCATTTTGCAACCTTACCTTCTGTCATGGTATCTGAAAGGCGTGGCATGCTGATTACTTCTACTCCCTCAGGGACATCTGCTGAGCGTGAAGATTCATCGGGAGTATTTTCTGCTGGAGTCTCTTGTTTTTCTGTATCCTCTTTTTCCGCTGTTTTATCCCCTAATAAAGATGAGATATCCTCTCCTTCTTCTCCAATAATACAGAGTGTATTATCCACAGGTGCCTGTTCCCCTTCCTGAATACCTATATACAAAAGTGTACCATTAAATTCAGACTCAAAGTCTTGTACCGCTTTATCGGTTTCTATTTCAGCAATAAGATCACCTTCTTTTACAGTATCGCCTACTTTTTTATGCCATTTTGAAACCTTACCTTCCGTCATGGTATCCGAAAGACGCGGCATTGTTATTACTTCCGCCATAATTTTCTTTATTTTAAATTTAAAATCCGAGATTACGCATATTCCGCCTACAAATTCTAAATCAATATCATTTATTTTCTAGTTGATCTACAAATGGATAATCGGGTTCTGAATATACAAAGTCATAGACCTGTGAAGTCTCAGGATATGCTGAATTTTCCATAAATTCTACACAATCCTCAACAAATTGTTTGGATTGAGCATCAATGGCTTCTAGCTCAGATTCTGTAGACCAGCCGTTGGTTAGGATCTTATGCTTTACCTGTTCTATAGGATCCTCATTCTTCATGACTCCTACTTCGTCTTTTGTTCTGTAAGGCTCAGCATCAGACATAGAATGGCCTCTATAGCGATAGGTACGTGCCTCAAGGAAGGTAGGACCTTCTCCTCTCCTAGCCCTTTCAATGGCTTCAAAAGCAGCCTCGGCTACTTTTTCAGGATCCATGGCATCAATAGGTCGGCATGGCATCTCATAACCTAAACCTAATTTATAAATATCTTCATGATTAGCTGTTCTCTTTACTGAAGTTCCCATAGCATATTGGTTATTCTCTACTACAAAAACCACAGGCAGCTTCCAGTTCATGGCCATATTAAAAGTTTCATGAAGAGATCCCTGACGGGCAGCTCCGTCTCCAAAGAAACAAATATTAACACCCCCTGTTTTAAAGTATTTATCCGCGAAAGCAATACCTGCACCTAAAGGAATCTGCCCCCCTACAATACCATGTCCTCCATAAAAACGATGTTCTTTGCTGAAGATATGCATGGAACCTCCCATACCGCGGGATGTACCGGTAACCTTACCACATAATTCTGCCATAATCCTCTTAGGGTCTACACCCATTGCCATGGGGTGGATATGACACCTGTATGCGGTAATCATACTGTCTTTGGTTAAGTCCATGGCGTGGGTAAAACCAGCTGGTATAGCTTCTTGCCCATTATACAGATGCAAAAAACCTCTGATTTTTTGCTTTAAATAAAGAGAACGACACTTATCCTCAAAGCGTCTCCACATCGTCATATCCTCATACCATTTCAGGTAGACTTCTTTAGAAAATTCTTTCATGTGTAACTTTTGTTATTTTTTATAATTATTAGGATGCGTTGGATCCCTATAATTATCGAATCAAGAGTACAAAAATAATAAAAAACTTCGTTATATTGTGCATAAGACCGAAGAAGACTGATTATATTTATATAATATAATTCTTAAAAACAATTTTAATTATGAATTTCTACTCTCCAGATGTTTTTGCCACTGCCATGTGGTTTTTAAGGCTTCTTCTAGACTTGTAGAAGCTTTCCAGTTGAGTTCCCGCTCTGCTTTAGATACATCCGCGTAAGCAATAGTGATATCCCCAGTACGACGCGGTTTGAACTCGTATTTTACCCTTACCTGATTGGCGGCCTCAAAGCCTTTTACTACTTCCAATACCGAAGAGCCTTTTCCGGTCCCTAAATTATAAATATCTATAAGGCTATCTGTTTTATGATGAATGACTTTCTTTAGTGCAGCTACATGTGCTTTAGCCAGATCTACTACATAAATATAATCGCGAATAGCGGTGCCGTCTGCTGTAGGGTAATCTTGACCGAAAATGCTTAAACACGCTCGAATTCCCGCGGCAGTTTGACATATGTAGGGAACCAAATTATTGGGCACTCCCAACGGAAGCTCACCGATCAAGGCACTAGGATGCGCCCCTATGGGATTAAAATATCTTAATAAACTCACTTTTTTGTGGTGAGCTATTGCAAAGTCCTTCAGTATATCCTCCCCCATACGCTTGGTTCTTCCATAAGAAGATTCAGGTTGCTTTAAAGGAGTTTCTTCCCAGATAGGCATTTCGTCCGCCTGACCATAGACTGTACAAGACGAACTAAAAATAAAATTGGAAATATTTCTAGACTTAAACTCTTGGAGGAGGTTAATAAGAGAAAACAGATTGTTTTCATAGTAATCTATAGGTTTTTCTTGGCTTTCCCCCACCGCTTTATAGGCTGCAAAATGTATACACGCCTCAATTTTGTGAGCTTCTAGAACCTGAGTAAGCAATTCCCTCCTTTTCAAATCAAAGGGATAGAACACAGGTCTTACCCCTGTGATTTTTTGGATTCCATCCAATATATATTTTTCCGTATTGGAGAGGTCGTCGACAATAATCACCTCAAAATTACTTTGGATAAGTTCCACTACTGTATGGGACCCTATGTAGCCGAGTCCTCCAGTCACTAATATAGCCATAGTTATGGTGTTGTATTCATAAATTCTAAAACGCTTTGTGTGATATAATTGAGCTGTTCTTCATCCAGCTCAGTATGCATTGGGAGAGATATTACCTGCTCTAGCAATCTATCTGTATTCTCAAAATCGGCAGCTTTACTTTCTTGAAAATAAGCTTTTTGTTTTCTTAAAGCTACGGGATAGTAGATCATTGCCGGGATATCTCTAGAGGCTAAAAATTCTTGTAGTCCATTCCGCTTCCCATTTAATATCCTGAGTGTGTATTGATGAAAAACATGTGTAGAATAGGGTGAGCGACTCGGAATAAGAATTTGATCATGATTGGCAAATGCCTTATCGTAATAATCCGCCGCTTCATTTCTGGCCTTGGTATAGGCATCTAGAAGTTTAAGTTTTATCCGGAGAACTACAGCTTGTATACTGTCTAAACGAGAGTTAACACCTACCTCATCGTGGTAATATCTACGGTACATACCGTGATTTACAATACCACGCATTTTGTGAGCGAGTGTCTCATCATTGGTGAAAATAGCGCCTCCGTCGCCATAGCATCCCAAATTTTTAGAAGGAAAAAAGGAGGTAGTACCTATCGTACCCATGGTTCCTGATTTTTGTTGGGTACCATCTGAGAAAGTATAATTCGCTCCTATAGCCTGTGCGTTATCTTCAATAACATATAAATGATGTTCTTTGGCTATTTTTAGGATTTCTTCCATATTCGCACATTGACCGAAAAGGTGAACAGGAATAATCGCTTTTGTATTAGGGGTAATGGCTGATTTAAGTTTCTCTGTATTTATCGTAAAGTTATTGTAATCCACATCTACCAAGACCGATTTAAGTTTTAATAAATGAATTACTTCTACCGTAGCAGCAAAGGTAAAATCAGCAGTGATGACTTCATCCCCTTCTTTAAGATCCAGTGCCATCAATGCTATTTGTAAAGCATCGGTCCCATTTGCACACGGAATTACATGTTTTACATTGAGGTAGTCTTGTAATTCTGTCGTAAAAGCTTTTACTGCTGGGCCATTCACAAAAGTGGCGGAGTCCATTACCTCTACTACTTCTTTATCTACTTCACTTTTTATTTTCCGATATTGACTTTGTAAGTCAACCATCTGTATCTTTCTCATGTATGATTATAATATGGTACAAATTTATTATTTTATTTTAAGAATTATTGTATTAATGAGCGATATCATCTCTAAACGCTTCCCCTACATTAATTAAAGGTTTTTACAAATATTATTCAGATTCTATGACTCCCGATGATTAACTGGTGATTTATTTATAGTCGTATCATTAGGAATTGTACAAAATATAACTGAAGGTAGATTTTGTACAATTCCTAATATTCATGCATTTTAATACCTTTTTCATTATATTTGGAAAAAATAGACTCCTATGAATTTAAAAACTCCAGAAACGCTAAAAATCATTTCAGAGACAGCACGTGATTTTGCAGAAAAAAATATAAGACCATATATGATGGAATGGGATGAATCACAATATTTTCCCAAAGATTTATTTCATCAATTGGGTGAAATGGGTTTCATGGGCGTGGTCATACCGGAAGAGTATGGGGGGTCTGGGCTTAACTATCACGAATATGTAAATATTATAGACGAAATCTCCCAGGTAGATCCCTCTATAGGCTTATCTTTAGCTGCTCACAATTCTCTATGTACCAATCATATTTACGAATTTGGAAACCAAGAGCAAAAAATGAGATGGCTTCCCCAATTGGCATCAGGAAAGAGCATTGGAGCCTGGGGCCTCACAGAACACAATACAGGTTCAGATGCCGGGGGAATGTCCACTACTGCTGTTAGGGATGGTAACGACTGGATTATCAATGGTGCTAAAAATTTTATTACCCATGCGATTTCGGGAGATATTGCGGTAGTGATGACCCGTACTGGAGAAAAGGGAGCTTCTAACAATGCTACCGCTTTTGTTTTAGAAAAAGGCATGCTTGGATTTTATGCAGGAAAAAAAGAAAATAAACTCGGCATGAGAGCTTCTGAAACAGCAGAATTGATTTTTGATCAGGTACGGGTTCCAGACACCCATCGTCTGGGGAATGTAGGTGAGGGATTTAAACAAGCACTAAAAATATTGGATGGGGGCAGAATTTCTATCGCCGCTTTAAGTTTAGGGATTGCAAAAGGAGCCTATAAAGCAGCTCTGAAATACGCAAAAGAAAGAAAGCAGTTCGGTAAAGCTATAGCTGATTTTCAAGCAATTAATTTTAAATTGGTTGATATGATTACCGAAATTGAAGCTTCAGCATTATTGATTGATCGGGCTGCCCACTTAAAAAACAAGCATCAAAAAATGACCCGAGAAGGCGCTATGGCCAAGTTGTATGCTTCAGAAGCTTGTGTAAGGATTGCCAACGAAGCCCTACAGATTTTTGGAGGATATGGTTATACAAAAGATTTTCCGGCAGAAAAATATTACCGCGACTCTAAACTCTGTACTATTGGTGAAGGTACTTCCGAAATTCAGAAACTGGTAATTGGAAGGGAGATTATGCAATAGTATTAATAATGTCTCCAAGTTTATTTACCAATATTAATATCTATATATAACATCTTAAAAATTTTAACATATTAATTTAAGATAGGCTAAAACTAAAACATTGAAAAAGATACCTACTTATGTCGCTATTTTAATCGGCGTACTTTCTACCCTATTGTTTGTATCGGTATGGCGACAATACACTGAAAGAAAAGCGAAATTCATCAATCAAGAGTATTATCTGCTCAGCAATCAAATTGATAAGATGAATAAAATGCTAGTATTGGAACAGAATTTCTCTAGTTTCCAAACGCATAAAAGCGCCATTTTTCAGGTTTCGGGATACGATATTCTGCCAAAAGAGATGGTGCTTTATACTACAGCTAAAGCTCAGGTAACTTACGATCTAAAAAACATGAAAATTAATGTGGACAGCCTTCAGAAAAAACTCATCATTACGAATCTCCCCCGAGCGGAGATTAAAATATATCCGGATGTTAGAATTCATTTTATGGATGATTATGCACTTAATCGCTTCGACCAGAAAAGTATTAATGAAATTATAGCATCTGCTAAGCAAAATATGCTAAAAAGTATAAATAAGAAAAAATTGGAGCAACAAGGCCATGAGCAACTTATTCGGAATTTAAATGATCTTTTTGTACTGGCCCGAGCGTTACATTATAAAATAGAAGATCGAACGGGAGAGCTGAAAAAGATTAGATCTTAAATTCTCAAATCGCTCATCTTTTTCAGTTTTATGATGTGCTAAAATCTAATACCGATATGGCTAGGTTTATCAAAAAAAAACTAAATTAGCTGGCTAATAAAAACTCAAAGTATAATGCTCAATTTTAAATATAAAAATCCAACTAAAATTATTTTTGGAAAAGACCAAATTTCAGCACTACAACAAGAAATTCCTGTAGAAGCTAACATTCTTCTGCTATATGGAGGAGGTAGCATTAAAAAAAACGGAATCTACCAACAGGTAAAGGATGCTTTAAGCCAACATCATGTGGAAGAATTTGGAGGAATTCCTGCTAATCCTGAGTATGAAGTACTAATGGAAGCCTTAAAACTTATTAAGGAAAAAAATATAAATTACCTATTAGCAGTAGGTGGTGGATCGGTAATTGATGGGACAAAATACCTGGCAGCAGCAGCAAAATATAATGGGGATGCCTGGGATATTTTAAGAAACTCTATTTACACCCTGGAAGGTGAAGCTCTTCCTTTTTCAACCGTACTAACTTTGCCTGCTACAGGTTCTGAAATGAACTCCGGTTACGTAATTTCTCGTAGGGCTACCCAAGAAAAACTTTCAGCTGGAGGTCCAGGATTATTTCCTCAGGTCTCTGTTTTGGATCCAGAGGTTATCCGCTCTATTCCTAAAAATCAAATATCGAATGGAATTGCTGATGCCTATACCCATGTATTGGAACAATATATGACCTATCCTGTGGGGGCTTCACTTCAAGATCGTTTTGCTGAAAGTATTTTGCAATCCCTACAGGAAGTAGCGCCTAAAGTAATGTCGGAAGAGTTTAATTATACCGCAGCTGCTGATTTTATGTGGTGTTGTACGATGGCGCTTAACGGTCTTATCCAAAAAGGGGTTCCTACGGATTGGTCGGTGCACGCTATAGGACATGAACTTACCGCCTATTACAATATCGATCATGCCCGTACATTGGCCATTATCGCCCCGAGTCACTATCGCTATAATTTAAAGTATAAAAAAGAAAAATTGGCGCAATATGGGGAAAGAGTATGGGGCATAGAATGCGGAACAACAGAAGAAAAGGCTCTTCTAGCGATTGAAAAATTGGAGACCTTCTTCCATTCTCTTGGAATTAAAACCAAGCTTTCAGAATATACTGAGGATTACAACGGAACTGCAGAACGTGTAGAAAAAACATTCAAAGACAGAAATATGCTGGGTATTGGTGAGCGTAAGCAACTCAGTCCTTCCGATGCACGGAGTATTGTAGAGATGAGTTATTAAATAAAATAGCATTATTTGTGTGATAATAGTAATGCATTTATATTTTGTTTTTAAACTATTTTCGGATCAGGAAGGTATTGCTAATATACATTTGGCTTACACCACTGATCTTTAATTTGATAAATCCTACAAAAAAAATCAATTCCCAGTATGATCAGTTTTTTAGATGATGACTTTAGTGAGCTTAACCAATATATAAAAGAAATTAAACCTAGCCTTCTACTGCTATTAGTAGATCATAATGTCCACGAACATTGCCTTCCCTTATTTTTATCTCGATTGGAAACCGATATTCGTTTTGAAATTATCGAAATTGAAGCGGGTGAAGAGATGAAAAACTTGAATACGGCTGCACAATTATGGGACATTCTGTCTGATTTTGAAGTCGATAGAAATGCTTTAATGGTGAATATAGGAGGCGGTGTTATCACCGATATAGGCGGTTTTATAGCATCCACTTATAAAAGAGGGATTAAATTTATCAATATCCCTACTACTCTTTTGGGAATGGTAGATGCTTCTATAGGAGGAAAAACAGGTATAGACCACCATTTTTATAAAAATATTATTGGGACTTTTGCATATCCTGAACGTATATATGCCTACCCTAAATTTTTTAGAACCCTTGATTTTGTACAATTGAGAAGTGGCTTTGCCGAAATGCTAAAACACGGACTTATAGCTTCTAAGGAACACTGGGATAAACTTAAAAAGATTACTTTAACCCCTGAAAATATAGAGCCTTATGTCTTAGCGTCGATGAAATTAAAACAAAAAGTGGTGGAACAAGACTTCAAGGAGAAAAATATTCGTAAAATACTTAACTTCGGACATACTCTTGGCCATTCGATAGAGAGTCTTTTTCTTCAGAATCATACACCTATTCCTCATGGAGAGGCTATCGCGGCAGGTATGATTATGGAATCCCATCTTGCATTTAGCCATAGTCTTATAGAGGAAGCTGTCCTGACTGAAATTAGCAGTTGTCTACGGTCTATATATCCCTATCTCCCTATTGGCAAATTGGATAAAGACGAAATCTATAATCTAATGCTGAACGACAAAAAAAACAGCCAAGGAAGTATGCGATTTTCACTTATCGATCGTATTGGCCATTGTGTATACGATTATCAAACCACAAAAAGTCAGATTGAGGAGGCTTTAGAGTATTATAAGAATGTCTATTTGTCATGATTCTACTCTCTTTTTTTGTGATAAAATTACAATTAAACAATTAATAAATAGATATTTACAATTAAACGATATAAAAGAATGATGACAAAATATTCAATAGAATTAAAGTTTGGCATTTGATTTGTCTTAATCTTAAGCGTTGAAGAAACTAATAAAATTTAAATACTATTAAAAATAATACAACAAGTAAAATTCAAAACTATGAAAAAAGTGTTTTTAGGTATAGGAGTAGTTCTAGGTACCATGGCTTCTGCCCAAACGACAAATGACGGAATCAGATTTGGTATCAAAGGCGGGGGTAATCTTTCTACAATAACAGACGGTAAATTTAAAAATACAGAGCACAAGTTTGGTTTTAACGGGGGGGTATTTATGAACGTACCTTTATCGTCTCAGTTCAATTTTCAACCTGAGGTTATCTATAACTATGTGGGTGCCAAAACCACTACAGAAGGTAGTAGCTCTAAAACTTATAGTACAAACTTAGGCTACGTTACTGTTCCTTTAATGGTTCAGTTGAATGTAACACCAGAGCTTTATGTAGAAGCAGGTCCTGAATTTGGTTACTTAGTAAATGCAAACAACAAACTAAAAGATGGCAACACCTCTACAACAGATAATTGGTCTAAGGATGCTTTGGATGAGCTAAAAAGGTTCAACGCAGGCGGTGCTATTGGTTTAGGTTACAGAATTACAGACAATTGGGGTGTCAATGCAAGATATACCAACGGATTTACTAAAATAGGTAAAAAAGATACTACTATAGGAAAAGAATTCCGCAATTCTAAGAATGAAAACATTCAATTAGGATTAAATTATACATTTTAAGCCGAACTTAGTTTCAATAATAAAGCCCGATAAATTATCGGGCTTTATTATTAAAGGGTATAAGTTGGCATTTTGTTTGCAGAATATTGATCATAATAAATAAATTTTAATTTATGAAAAAATTATTTTTAGGACTGGGTGTAATGATGGGAACATTTGCTTTTTCACAAACTGGTCCAAAATTCGGGATTAAGGCAGGAATGAACGTATCTTCAATCTCCAAAGACCAAAATCTCAGCGATACAAAATCTAAAGTAGGTTTTAACGCGGG
>NZ_JAAABJ010000615.1 GCF_009904105.1 Elizabethkingia argenteiflava
GGCTGTTATTTTACTTATGCGCGTGTTAAAAGAAATGCTTTGTGGCATTAAAGTTATTCTGGCTGATGGTGGTTATCGTGGGGAAATAGTAGATCTGGTAAAAAAGGGGTTTGGATACATTATTCAGTTTGTTTTAAGGCCTGATTAGCAAAAATAGAATTTTCAGCCTATCCATAAAATATGGATTATTGAAAGAACATTTGCTTGGTTTGATAACCATCGAAGACTATGCCGAATTTATGAACTGCTAATCGAAAATGAAGAAGAAATGGTTAAAGTCCCCGCTATAAAAAATTTATTGAACAA
>NZ_JAAABJ010000616.1 GCF_009904105.1 Elizabethkingia argenteiflava
ATTTGTTCGACTTCTTAACTACTGACAAGCACGAAGACGGTTTGATTGAAGCATTAGGCGGTTTATTGCCCGAAGCCCAAGGCGAAGATTACGAGGAACTGGACTTTGCCAATAAGATGAAGAAGAAGCGCAAACGCCAAAGGGAGCAGAAATAATATTTAGCCAAACACTGCCACAGAACGCCACTGGCTGCCACATTTTTAGAGCCACTCCATAGAGCCTTTAAATTCACGCCCGAACATTAAACTTAAACTAATGCAGGGAGAAGACGATTTAAGAGGGCTTGCCAAGATAATGGCTTTTATGCGGGCAGTCAGTATTCTTTTGGTGCTGATGCACCTTTATTGGTTCTGCTACGGTTTCTTTTTAGAACGTGGCTGGACGTTGGAAGTAATCAACAAGATATTAGGCAATTTCAACCGGACGGCGGGCTTGTTTTCACATACACTTTACACCAAAGTATTTGCTTTGGTTTTACTGGCTTTGAGCTGCTTAGGCACAAAGGGCGTAAAGAATGAGAAGATAACCTGGTCTAAAATTTACGTGGCTTCGGGCGTTGGCTTGGTGCTGTTCTTCCTGAATACGCCATTGCTGAAACTATCTCCGGCAACAGGCACATTCCTGTATATCCTTACTATTTCTTTAGGCTATATCGCTTTGCTGATGGCAGGCGTATGGATGACCCGTTTGCTGCGTACCAATTTGATGGACGACGTATTTAATAATGAGAACGAGAGCTTTCAGCAGGAAACCAAGCTGATGGAAAACGAGTATTCCTTCAATCTGCCCACCAAATTTTACTACAAAGGCAAATGGAACAACGGTTGGATAAATATTGTAAATCCTTTCAGGGCATCAATCGTTTTGGGTACTCCGGGTTCAGGAAAATCTTATGCTATCGTAAACAACTACATAAAACAGCAGATAGAGAAAGGCTTTAGTATGTACATCTACGATTTCAAGTTTGACGACCTTTCTACTATTGCCTACAATCATTTGCTGAAGCACAGGGATAAGTACACGGTACAACCGAAATTTTACGTGATAAATTTTGACGACCCACGCAAGAGCCACCGTTGCAATCCACTCAATCCTGATTTTATGACGGACATTTCAGATGCTTACGAAGCGGCATATACGATAATGCTAAACCTCAACAGGTCGTGGATACAGAAGCAAGGCGATTTCTTTGTGGAAAGCCCAATTATTCTTTTAGCTGCCGTTATTTGGTATCTAAAAATCTACGATGACGGCAAGTATTGTACGTTCCCACACGCCATTGAATTGCTGAACAAAAAGTATTCGGACGTGTTCACAATTTTAACCTCATACCCCGATTTGGAAAATTATTTGTCGCCCTTTATGGATGCGTGGTAAGGCGGAGCGCAAGACCAGTTACAAGGTCAGATAGCATCGGCAAAAATCCCTCTATCAAGAATGATTAGCCCGCAATTGTACTGGGTAATGACAGGCGATGATTTTACACTTGACATCAACAACCCGAAAGAGCCGAAAATCTTATGCGTGGGCAATAATCCCGACCGTCAAAATATCTATTCCACAGCTTTGGGTTTATACAATTCAAGGATTGTAAAACTGATTAATAAAAAGGGACACCTAAAAAGTTCCGTTATCATAGATGAGTTGCCCACGATTTATTTCAGGGGACTAGATAACCTTATCGCAACGGCGAGAAGTAACAAGGTAGCGGTATGTTTAGGCTTTCAGGATTTTTCGCAATTAACGAGGGATTACGGCGATAAAGAGAGCAAAGTAATACAAAATACCGTCGGCAATATATTCAGTGGTCAGGTGGTTGGCGAAACGGCAAAGAGCCTGTCAGAAAGCTTTGGTAAAGTGTTGCAGAAACGCCAAAGTATGACGATTAATCGCAACGATAAATCTACCTCTATCTCCACACAGTTAGACAGCCTTATCCCGGCTTCCAAAATCTCAACGCTTACACAGGGTATGTTTGTCGGTTCCGTATCGGATAACTTCGATGAACGAATTGAGCGGAAGATATTTCACGCGAAATTGTGGTAGATAATGAAAAGGTGGCGGCTGAAACCAAAGCCTATCAGCAGATACCGGAAATCCTTTCTTTTGTAAATGAGCAGGGCGAGGATAAGATGAAACAGGAAATTGAAATCAATTACAAACAGATAAAATCAGACATCCTGAATATTGTTGTAAGTGAGATGGAGCGCATTAATAATGACCCGACCTTGCGGCATTTGGTAAAACAGGAATAGGGTGTTATATCAGTCCTTTCAAAATATCAACACTTTTAGTCAAATCTTCTTTATTAGAAGAGGCAAAACCCAACCTAATGCCATTTGCGTTATAGGTGGGATATGTATGTAGTTTACCATCTGAAAAATATAGCCCTTTATTATATGCTTTTTGGGCTAAACTTTCAAGATTTATAGACTTCTCAAATTCAGTCCATACAGTCATACCTCCATCAGGGATAGAGAAATTTACAGCATTCCCTAATTCACTGTATAACAGATTACAAAAATGGTTTCGTCTTTCTTCATATATGGTCAAAGTTTTTCTAAGGTAACGCTGTACCGTTCCATCATTTAAGAGGTCTGCCATAGCATTATCCAAAACGTGGTCGCCTTGCCTATCAAGTAGTATTCTTACATTGGTCAAATGCTTAATTACATTTTCTGAAGCAGCTAAATACCCCATACGAAATGCAGGCGAAAAACTTTTACTAAAAGAGCCACAATAAATGACCATTCCGTTTTCGTCAGCACTTGCAAGAGGAAGTAAAGGACGATGGTTGTAATGGAAATCGAAATCATAATCATCTTCAAAAATGATAAAACCATATTCATTAGCCAACCGTAGTAACTCTAATCTTCGGTCGATACGAAGTGACACTGTTGTAGGGTAATGATGGTGAGGTGTGACATATACCATTCTAACCTTTTTTCGCTTACATATTTTCCTTAGTTCATCAACAATCAACCCATACTCATCTATCGGGATGCCAATATGTTCTGCCTTGGCGTGTACGAAATTATGTTCGGCACGTTGCCATCCGGGAATACCTGAGACAACAACATCTCCAGGATTGATGAGTGCAGTACAAACAAGGTTAATCCCCATCAAAGTACCACGAACTGATAAGACATTTTTGAAGGTAGTTTTTAGTCCTCTTGTTTCATTCAAGTAATGGGATATTGCTTCCTTATAAACTCCTGAACCATCAGGCGAACCGTAACTTCCAAATTTATAATATAGTCCGCTTCGAGTAAGTTGGTTACGGTATGCCCTGTATAACTCTTTAAGCGGGGCTAATTTAGGGTCTGGATAGCCATCATCCAAATGAAATTCTGCTGTGGGAACAAAGTATGAGTTAAATAAATACTGTTTTTCATTAAGCAAAAAGCCCGCAATTTTTTGAGCTTTAGTGATAGCTTCATTTTGAAGTTTTTTAGGTTCAAACTCCGGAATATGCGATGAAACGAAAGTGCCACGTCCAACAAAACTTTGAAGCCAGCCTTGCATCTGTAATTCTTCAAATGCTTTCGCCACAGTAATACGGTTAATCTTCAGTAAACTTGCGACATCTCTTGTTGATGGGAGTTTCTGACCTGTTGTGAGTTGTCCGCGTTTAATCAAAATCAGTATCTCGTCAGACAATTGCAGATAAATTGCTCTTTCGTTTTCCTGATTTAATTTTATACAGCTAAAGATGTTATTGATAATTGGACTATCCATTTTATTTAAATTGAACTGCAAATGTAATCCAATTTAAATTTAGATTTGCATCTTAAAGAAAAATAATCGCAGTATGAAAAATAACGAGATAACTATCCGAAAAGCCAATGAAGCAGATAGTGAAAAAGTTTGGTTGCTGATGAGAGATTTAGCAGTATTTGAAAATTATATTGATGCTTTTGCCATTACACCAGACATTGTAAAGGAAAGTGGTTTCCACAAAACCCTTCCAGATTTTCACTGCATTGTTGCAGATGACAATAATGATATAGCTGGAATGTTAGTGTATTATTTTCCTCCGTACACTGCTCAGAATAGACTTGCAATTTATATGAAAGAGCTTTATGTGAGTGATAAGTATAGAGGACAACAAATTGGAGAACAATTGATGAATGCTTTAAAGGAAGAAGCACAAATATATAACTGTGGAGTAATAAAATGGACTGTTGCCCCTTGGAATGAGGGCGGGAAAAAGTTTTATGAACGTTTGGGAGCAAAGGAAAATACAGAATGGATAAATTATGAATGGAGTGTCTAAAAGCAAATAACATCATATGAACTGAATAATCTTAATCATCGGACTGTAAGCTCTTCCCCATTAAAAACATATAACATCTGTAAACTACTAAATTAAGAATATATGGAAATAAGAAAAACAACGCTTAAAGACATCAAGCTGTTGCAAGACATTGGCAGAAAAACATTTTTTGAAACATTTTCTGAAAGTAATTCTGAAGAAAATATGAGAAAATATTTGGAGGATGGTTTTTCTATCGAAAAACTAACTGAAGAACTTAACAACAAACATTCGGAGTTTTACTTTGCCGTTATGGATGAAAAAGTTCTTGGTTACCTAAAACTAAACTTTGGAGCTTCGCAAACCGAACTGAAAGACAACAATAGCCTTGAAATAGAAAGAATTTATGTGTTGCAGGAATACCACGGCAAAAAGGTCGGACAGGTATTGTACGAAAAAGCAATTAAGGTAGCCTATGAAAAAGAAGCCATCTATGTATGGTTGGGTGTGTGGGAGGAAAACCGGAGGGCTATGCGTTTTTACGAGAAAAACGGATTTGTGGAATTTGACAAGCACATTTTCAAGTTGGGCGACGATGAACAGACCGATATAATGATGAAAAAGTTTTTGTAAAATATATTCTGTATATGTATATACCCAGCCATTTTCAGTTTCAGGATAATGCCGAGAAGATTGCTTTTATGAAACGATATAGCTTTGCTACTATTGTTACCGTTAAAGACAATCTTCCCATTGCAACCCACCTGCCGTTTTTTATAGACGACCTTTCGGACAAACTACTATTAAGTTCCCATTTTGCCAAAGCTAATGAACAGCATAAATACATTGAGGAAAATATATCATTGGTGATTTTTTCAGAGCCACATGCCTATATCTCACCCGCAAATTATGACAAGCGGGAAAGTGTGCCAACTTGGGATTACATTGCGGTTCATGCCTACGGTAAAGCAAAAATATTAGAAGACGAAACTGCAAAAGCTGCTGTATTGGAGCAGATGATACGTTTTTATGAAGAGGACTATTTGCAACAATGGGAAAGTCTTGATGATAAATTCAAAAAAGGAATGATGAAAGGCATTGTAGACTTTGAAATAGAAATAACCGATTTGCAAGGACAAAAAAAATTGAGCCAAAACAAAACAGAAACAGAAAAACATCGTATTGCACAAAATTTATCCAAAAGTAAAAATATAGAGGAAAGGGTCATTGCAGATTACATTAAAAAATTATAGACATATGAAGTTAAATATTCAACCTACGTTAGAAAATGAAATTGCAATCCTTTGCCCTTTGCAGGAAAAGGATTTTGAAGATTTATATGCAGCAGCATCCAACCCGAAAATATGGGAGCAGCATCCCAATAAAGACCGTTGGATAAGGGAAATATTCAAAACCTTCTTTGAGGGAGCCATATTAATCTTTTTCTCAAAAGAATTAAAAGAGAGGAATGAATGAATTCCTCCTTTTTCATTGTCCTTGCATAATAGTCCCCCTATCACTTACTCAAACTAACTACAAGGTTTTTAGTTCCAAAGTAATTTTATTTCCAAAAAAGTTTTTAGATATTTTCTCAAAATTCTGCGTAATATCGGATAAATAAAAATGGTAATAAGGATGAGAATGTTGGTGATTTAGTAATTGATATTTCTCTAACACCATCTGCAGCTGGTTGGCAACAATGTTAGGAGAATCGATGACCCTTACCCTATTTCCATAATATTGCCTTATTTCATCAATGAGCAAAGGATAATGGGTACACCCTAAGATAAGAGTCTCTATATTTTTAAGTTTGGGGTTACTCAGATAATTAGAAATAATAGCCTGAGTAATCGGATGGTTTTTAAAACCTTCCTCTATAGCAGGAACTAAAAGAGGAGTAGCCAGCTCATCTACCTTTATGTATTTATTATGCTTACGTATACTCTTACGGTAGAGCCCGGAACTCACCGTGGCCTTTGTTGCTATAACACCTACATTGGTATGAATTTCATAGGCTACTTTCTCAGTCACTGGATTAATAACATCTATAACAGGAACTCTTCCCGCCACTAATGCTAACACTTCCTTTAATGCATTAGCCGTAGCAGTATTACAAGCTATAACTATAGCCTTACAATTTTGTTGCAGTAAAAAATGGGTTATTTGCGTAGAATATTCCACAATGGCCTCTCTAGATTTATCCCCATATGGTAGATGTTTTGTATCTCCGAAATAAATCAAATTCTCATTAGGGAGCAAGCGCTTAATTTCTCTGGCTACTGTGAGCCCTCCCACTCCAGAATCAAATACTCCTATAGGTTGATGGCAAGACAATTCTTGTATATTCACTTTAATTAAATCTTTCATTGAAATAAGGCACGCAATTTACAAAAATCAGGAGTTTTTATAGGATATATGTCTTATTTATTCTGTTTAATTTTATTTCACACCATCAGGTCACTTTCCTTCTCTCTACGATAGGATCAATTAGAGTCTCTTCATTATTTATGGACAGATTAAAATTTAAATCAAAAATAAATCAGAAGCAATCCCATCTGCCAAAAACCAATATACCTGGGGAATCTTGAGGAATCCTTCTTCTTCTACCACCAATCCCTGGTCTTTTTTAGATGTCAAATGCTTATTAAATTCATCAAGCACATCTTCTTCAAAGGAAGATTTTAAAGCCTTTATATCGACGCCTCTCAGGGTGCGTAGTCCAATCATCACCCACTCGTTAAGTTGATCTTTTGGAGAGAGTTTCTCTTTTTCAAAATTCCTTCTATTTTCAGCGATGCCCTTTATATATAAAAAATTATTCGCTATATTCCAAGAACGTTCTCTCTTCCCGTTAAAGGAATGTGCCGAAGGTCCGAAGCCTATATAAGGCGCCGCATTCCAATAGGCAGAGTTATGTTTTGAATAAAAATCTTTTTTGGCAAAATTGGATATTTCGTAATGAATAAAATCATGCTCTTGTAAGAAGTGCGACATATAATGAAACTCACTATTCTGAATATCTTCATTTGGTGCTTTTACCAGCTTATCTTCTACCCATTTGTTGAGCGCTGTTTTAGGCTCTACAGTAAGCGCATAGGAAGAAATATGAGGCACACCTAATTCAACCGCTTTTTGAAGGTTTCTCTGCCATATAGAGAGAGAAGAAGAACCATATATGAGGTCGATACTCAGGTTATCAAAACCAAAATCCTGAGCTCTTTTAATAGCGTCTTCGGCTTGAATAACGGAATGTGCGCGGTTCATGAGCCTGAGGTCAGCCTCAAAAAAAGATTGCACCCCAATGCTCAACCTGTTGATGCCACTCTTAGATAAAGCTTTTAAAAAATCGGCATCCAGATCATCTGGATTGGTTTCCAGAGTAATTTCTATATCGGCATCAAAGTCATAATACTTTGCACTTGTCTCCAACAACCCACTTAATTCACGAACTTCTAACAGAGATGGCGTCCCTCCCCCAAAATAAAGGCTGGAAATGCTGCGCTTTTCCAATTCCTGATGTCTTAATTCTACTTCCTTCTTTATCGCATTAAGCATATCGTCTTTTCCTCGTAGGGAGGTGGAAAAATGGAAATTACAATAACTGCATTTCTGCTTGCAAAAAGGAATATGGAAATAAAGCATACTTTCTGTATCTAAGTTAGGCGTTATGGGATAAGTAGCTTCTCCATTTTTCTATGGCTGTAGTCATATCCTGTGGCATAGGACTCTCAAAATACATTTCTTGCTTAGTGGTAGGATGTATAAAACCTAAGGTGTGGGCGTGCAGTGCATGACGCGGCAATATATCGAAAATATTTTGCACAAATTTTTTATACTTAGGAAGATTAATTCCCCTTAATATGGTATGCCCTTCATAACGCTCATCATTAAACAGGGTATGTCCTATATGTTTAAAATGGGCTCTAATTTGGTGAGTTCTGCCTGTTTCCAGCTTACACTGCACCCATGTCATATAACGGAAACGCTCTAATACTTTATAGTGAGTTACGGCATGCTTCCCATGGCTGCCATCCTCGTATACTGCCATTTGCATCCTGTTTTTAAGATGCCTCCCTATATGTCCCTCTATCGTTCCCTCATTCTGCTCAACATTCCCCCATACGAATGCCCAATATAATCTTTTGGTTGTTCTTTCGAAAAATTGTTTTGCCAGAAAACTCAAGGCATATTCATTTTTAGCAATCACCAAAAGTCCAGAAGTATCCTTATCTATGCGATGTACCAATCCTACGCGATCCAAATCGGACTTCTCCCCATTTTGTTCAAAGTGATAGGCTAATGCATTTACCAATGTCCCACTCCAATTTCCAAAACCCGGGTGTACAACCATTCCTGGTTCTTTATCTACCACGATTAAGTCTTGGTCCTCATATACGATATGAATAGGTATATCTTCAGGTATAATCACATTCTCCCTAGGAGGATGTGTGAGTAGTACACTGATCTGATCCCCAGGCTTCACACGATAGTTTTGTTTTACCGCTTTACCATTTACGATAACATTACCGGCACGGCACGTCTGGGATATTTTATTCCGAGTAGAGTTCTGTCTAAATAACAGCAAGTATTTGTCGATACGCAGAGGTTCCTGTTTTTTATCGACAATTAAATTAAGATGTTCGTAAAGATCTTTACCCTCATCTGCTATTTCTATAGCATCTACATCTTCAAAAAGATCTTTATTTTCTTCTTCTGACATTATTCAATAATTACCTTTTTTTTAGGTTTTTCGGTTACCGGTTGTTTCTGTTCAGGTATTGCTGGCAGTTTTTTATCTGCTGGTTCTTTCTTCTCCACTGGTGGATTTACTACCTTGGGCTTCTCAACAGGTTGCACTCGCACAGGAACTGGTCCGGGGGCTACATCTTTATGATCATTGTCTCCAAAATCTATACTCTCAGGGTCTTTCGGCATCGAGTTATGGCGATAAATATTATCCAGTTCACTAATTTTATCATACATTTCTGCAGGTGTTTTCTTACTCGACCACAAATCAATCTGCACCCCTTGATCGGATATACTACCGGCTGCAGGGTTTTGATAAAATACAATCATTGAACCATCATAAGTAACCAGATCTTTTTCGTCATAAAACAATCCTTCCTCAAAATAATTGCTCTTAATAATCTCTTTGGCTTCCTGTAGTGTTCTTCCTACAAGATTAGGAACGCGTACGTTTCTCTTAGGTCCCTGACCAATGACCACATCTATACTAGAGGAGTGAGGAACCAAATCTCCGGGCTTCACTTGCCCTCCATTATACATTAAGCGGATCACAGCATCTTTAGCGATACTAGGCTCATAGAGGGTGTCGCCAACTTTCAGTCCTACTAGCGTAAGCTTATCAAACGCTCTATATTTATAGGAGTCTATCACATCAGGTATAGCAATTTTGGCCCAGGTTTTAGGATTCACATTCAGCCTGATCGGACTTCCTCCTTTTACACGAGACCCTGGTGTAGGAAACACCCTTAATACTTGGAAAGACTTATATTTGGGATCAAATCTAATGCTATCCACTTCATAGGTTAAGCCTGCGTCATCTAATATTTCAATAGCTTTTTGTACAGGCATATTGACCACATTAGGAACCTCTATTTCCTTTCCGTGATTGGTATGAAAATCTAACCATCGGAAAGTCAGCCAAACTAATCCAACGAAAACAGCGATGGCCAAAAGAATATTAAGCAATACTTTCCCATTGAAGAGTGACTTTAACATAAGCTAATTTCTTAAAAAATAGTAACGCAAATATATAAATTATTCAGTTAAAGTTTATCGCCTTTTTTTTTACTAAATTTGCCATTACACATACCTATATAAACATGGCAAAAAAAAACATAGCCGTAGTAATGGGAGGCTATTCAAATGAATATTTGGTCTCCTTGAAAAGCGGACAACTTATTTTTGACGAACTGGATAGAGAACTGTATAATGTTTATAAAATTCATATCTTAAGGGAAGGTTGGTTTTTAATAGGACAAGATGATAAAAGATTCTCCATTGATAAAAGCGATTTTTCTGTTCAGTTAGAAGGACAAAGATTAAAGTTTGATGTCTGCTTCAATATTATTCATGGTATACCCGGAGAAAACGGTTTACTCCAAGCTTACTGGGATACAATTGGACAGCGATATACAGGTTGTAATTTTTATCAAAGCGCCTTAACTTTTAATAAAAAAGATACCCTTGCCGTATTATCCAAATATGGAATCCCTGCTGCTAAGAGTATCTATATTCGAAAAGGACAAGCCTTCTGCGAAAAGGAGATTATCGATAGTCTGGGTCTACCTTTCTTTGTAAAACCTAATCAGTCAGGTTCTTCACTGGGTATATCCAAAGTAAAAACAGCCGCCGAACTCACCCACGCTCTCCAGCTAGCCTTCCAAGAAGATGATGAAGTATTGATTGAAAGTTTTCTGAATGGAACAGAAGTATCCGTAGGAGTAGTTGATTACAAAGGTAAAACTATTGTACTGGGCATCACAGAGATTATTTCTAAAAATGATTTTTTCGATTATGAAGCCAAATATGAGGGCGCTTCAGAAGAAATTACCCCTGCAAGACTAGATGAGGCTACAAAACAAAAAATAGAAGAAATTGCCATAAAGGCTTATGATTCATTAGGAATGAGTGGCTTCTCCAGAAGTGAGTATATTATTATGGATGGAGTACCCTATATGCTGGAGATGAATACCAACCCAGGATTCTCACCTGCCAGTATCTTACCCCAACAAGCAAAAATCTATGGGATTTCGATCAAAGACTTATGCGGAAACGAAGTTCAAAAAGCATTAGCAAGACCATAAAAACATGAAAACAGCTGTATTTCCAGGATCTTTTGATCCCATAACATTAGGACATTATGACATTATTGAAAGAGCTTCAGCACTTTTCGATAAACTGATTATTGCTATTGGATTAAATTCCCAAAAAAAATATATGTTCCCTTTAGAAAAGAGAATAGAGTTTCTTAAAAATTCCGTAGCCAACTTGCCCAATGTAGAAGTAGACTGTTTCGAAGGATTAACTATAGATTATTGTTTTAGAAAAAATGCACAATTTATTGTCCGAGGACTTCGCAATCCTTCTGATTTTGAATTTGAAAAAGCTATTGCCCATACGAATAGAACTTTAGCACACAAAAAGTTGGAAACCGTATTTTTATTAACCTCATCAGGTAAATCATTTATCAGCAGTAGCATCGTACGAGAAATCATCAATCACGGTGGAGAATACGAACTGTTGGTCCCCTCTGCGGTAAGAGTGTAACTCGCTATGGATTTTCATCAAAATCTTAATTTTATTATTGAAATGCTGGGGACGATCGCCTTTGCTATGTCAGGCTCTTTCGCGGCTATGCAAAAAAAATTCGATCCGTTTGGGGTGGTCATCATCGCTTTTATCACTTCGGTAGGAGGCGGCACCGTAAGGGATTTACTCTTGAATATTCACATCTTCTGGATGCACGATCTAACCACCTGCAGCATCATCTTCACCACCTCTATTTTTTCTATGATCTTTAAATCCTTAGAAAAAAACTTTCAGGTAACCCTTTTTATTTTTGACTCTTTCGGGCTGGGTCTCTTTACGATTATAGGTCTTCAAAAAGGGCTTAATGCCGATTTACACCCCATCATATGTGTAGTTTTAGGAACCATTACAGGTTGTTTTGGAGGGATTCTACGGGATGTTTTGCTTCATAAGGTCCCTTTAATATTTCGTAAAGAAATATATGCCACCGCCTGTATCATAGGAGGCACGAGTTTTCTATTACTCTCAAAATACACTGATCTTTCTAATGCTGTTACAAAAATTTTAACCATCTTACTTATCGTTATCATAAGAACTTTAGCTGTGAAATACCATTGGGAAATGCCCAAATTCTATATAGATAAAGAGAATTCTAAACTAAAATAAAAAAAATAAGTCACCCGAAATCGGGTGACTTATTTTTTTTATTTTAAAAGACTTAAAAATATTTTCCTCTCTGCCTCATATGAGGATTATGCATATGCTTTTGCATATTGGGCATTTTTAACTGCTCTTTCATCATTTTTATCTGCTCACCCATCATGTCGGCGCTATCTAGTCTTTTAGCATCTTCTATTAATATTTTTGCCTCCTGCTTTCTGCCTTTTTGCATGGCTGCCGCCGCTAAATTTAAGGTGGCTAATGCTCGGTCGTGCTTCATATTCAATCCATAGTCCAAAGCTTTTCTCATATAAGGCTCTAACTTTGTTGGGTTATCTTGAGCTGTAGTAAGCCCTAATAAATAGTGATAATAGCCATACTGACTTTTATGAAGCTGTCTCGTATAATTTTTAATAGACGTTAAGTACTGTGAAGATTTTACAAAATTTTGTTTCCTTAGATACCAAAACGCCAATAGAATATATTCATTTTTAAAAAACAAAAGAATGGGAAGCGCCGATAAAATAACCAATACAACCCCCCAACCTATATTTCTATTAATCATCAGATAACCCCCCGCAGCAATAAATAAAGCCGCTATCAAAAATTTTATATACTTATTCATTTTCTAAATTTTGAAGCACAAAGATAATAATTATAATAGGAAACATCGATTAGATAACCCTTTACCCTATTTTTTTATTCTCTCAAAAGTCTGGAAACAAAAACTAAAATTATTTTGCGCATCCTTGTCTACACATTCTTCCTGTACAATTTGCCATTGTTTTTGGTCTATCTCTGGAAAAAACACATCCGCATCAAAGATACCATCTACACGAGTAAGCTCTATCCTATCGGCGAACTCCATACATTGCTTATAAATATCACCCCCTCCAATCACAAATATTTTTTCATCTATCTTTTTAGCATGTTTTAGGGCTTCTTTTAAATTATTTACAATAAGAATACCTTCTTCAAACCAATTTTCATTTCGCGAAACTACAATATTGGTGCGGTTAGGTAAGGGCTTGCCTATAGAATGAAAAGTCTTGCGTCCCATGATAATAGGATATCCATTGGTTATTTGTTTAAAGTGCTTCAAATCTTTAGGCAGATACCAAAGCAGTTGATTACCTTTTCCTATTTCATTGTTCTTCCCTACGGCAGCTATTATTGTGATCATTATGAATATTTATCTTACAAATTTAAGATAAATATTGTATTTTTGATGAAAGCAAATTTTAAACATTAAAATATAAACTATGAAAAATAAAGGTTCTGTAAACGCGATTATATTTGCTGTTATTGTCGCCATCCTTGTTGGCTGGGGGGTTTCAAAATACAACAATTTGATATCCAAAGATCAGTATGTACAAAGCAAATGGTCGAATATTGAAACCGTATATCAAAAGAGGACCAACCTCATTCCTAATTTGGAACGGACGATAAGATCCTACTCGAAATTTGAAAAAGAAACCTTGACACAAGTTATTCAAGCACGCTCTAAAGCCACAGGTATTACCATAGATCCCACCAATTTAACAGAGGCTGATATGGCGAGATTTCAGTCTGCACAGGGAGAACTAACGGGTGCTCTAAGCCGACTAATGGCCGTTGCCGAATCCTACCCCAACCTGAAAGCAGACCAGCAATATCTAAACTTTCAGAGAGAATACACGGCCATAGAAAATAGTATTCGGATGGAAACAGTTAATTACAATAATGCAACCGTAGATTATAACACCTATAGAAATCACTTCCCAACTAGTGTGATAGCCAACTTTACCAACTTTAAAGAAAAGCCTTACTTTAAAGCCGATGCAGGCGCAAATAAAGCTCCTGAAGTTTTTAAAGACGAGTAATAGTAATAATTATGATCACCCATTTCTTAACTAATACACAAATGGCTTCCCTTGTGGAAGCCATTAGAAAAGCAGAAGAATTATCTTCCGGAGAAATACGCATTCACATCGACTCCCATTCCTCAGAAAATCTAGCCGCGAAGGCTATAGAGGTATTTTATCAATTAGAAATGCAGAAAACACAACATCGAAATGCCGTGTTGCTCTACATTAGTTTCGAACAAAAATATCTCACTATTATCGGTGACGAAGGCATCCATGAAAAAGTAAAACAAGATTTCTGGAATAGTCTCCACGATGAAATCACCCACAAGTTTGCACAAAAAAAATATTTCCAGGCATTACAGGACGCCGTATTTAAAATTGGAATAGAATTAAAAAAATATTTTCCGATAAGCGGAAAAAATAAAAACGAACTACCGAATGAGATTAGCACCTCGTAAATTGAAAATCTTTCTGAGCTATTTATGCATAGGTTTATACAGTTGGCTCTCGGCTCAGAATATTCCACCAAAACCCCATATACTTTACCCTGTTTATGATCAGGTAGGCCTACTTACTCCACAAGAAAAAGAGGTGCTCAATGATAAACTCATTAAATTTTCAGATTCCACTTCTACCGAAATAGAAGTAATTATTCTTCCCAATACCGGAGGAGAAGACATTAATTATCTCGCTGCCCAGTATGGAGAAAAGTGGAAAATTGGTCAAAAAGGGATTAACAATGGGATTGTTTTTCTCATCACAACAGAAGATCACCGTATGTCTATCCAACAGGGGCGGGCCGTAGAACAGTACCTAACCGCCTCTACCGCGGGTCAAATTCTAGATTATCTCGTCGCTCCTTTTTTTAAAGAAAAACAGTGGTATAAAGGTATAGACAGTGGAACCTCTGCTATAATGGAAGCAGTACAAGGTAAATTTAAAGCGCCTAAAAAGGATATCGACCCTAGTGAAGGTAATATTTATGCTTATTTTTTTCTTATTCTGATTGTCTTAATTATTCTGATTGCAATGGATAAAGGAGGAAGGAATGGAGGAAGTAGGCCAGATGATGATCAGGACACCTCTCTCTCCCGACGCGGCAGAAGCGTTTTCCCTAGGGGTATATTTTTCCCAGGCAGCAGTGGAGGATTCGGAGGAGGATCTTCAGGAGGTGGCTTTGGTGGCTTTGGTGGAGGCGGTTCTTTCGGTGGAGGCGGAGCGAGTGGAAGTTGGTAATTAAGAAGAAAAACTATATTTATTGTATTTCTATCCTCTTTTGACTACATTTATGATAAATACATAACATTGAACAAGACACTGGTTATTTTTGCTCATCCCTATTTTGAACATTCCAGGCTTAATGTCCAGCTCATTAAGGCTTACCAAAATATTGAACATATTACTTTTCGAGATCTTTATGAAGAATATCCGGATTTCAATATTGCCGCATTTCGAGAGCGAAAAAGACTGATGGTGTATGATACCCTTATCTTTCATTTTCCTATGATTTGGTTTGGAATGCCTCCTTTACTTAAGTTATGGATTGATGAAGTATTTGATATGAAATGGGTTTCCGAGCATATCGCTAGTCCTATAGATGGCAAAAAAGCATATATTGTGTTGACTACTGGGGGATCAAGCACTGCCTTCTCACCACAGGGAATTTATAAAATACCCGCAGAAGATTATATTAATACTCTGATACAGAGTTTACATATCAATAATATTTCGGTACAGCAGATTATTAGCATTTACAATGCGCATACTAGCACTGAGTCAGAAATAGACCATTATTATCAGAAAATCAAAAACTTGGTATTAAATTCGTGAACGAGCAACTTTTTACTACTACACTCATCTTTCTAGGGGCCGCTATTATTATGGTCCCCCTGGTAAGAAAATTGGGTTTTAGCTCTGTGATTGGTTACATTTTAGGGGGGATTATCATAGGTCCTTTTATTTTAAAGCTCACCGGAAAGGCTAATGATGTGATGCATGCTACCGAATTCGGAGTGGTAATGCTTTTATTTATCATAGGCTTGGAATTAGAACCTAAAAAATTCTGGGCTATGCGTCGCGGGATTTTGGGATTTGGAGGACTGCAAATGCTTGTAACTACAGCCATACTATACCTCGTTTTTTATAGCTGGATAGGGTGGCCTTATAAAATTGCCATTAGCTTAGCCTTATGCTTTTCCCTTTCTTCTACAGCTATTGTACTACAGATATTGAAAGAGAAAAATATTTTCAATACCGCCGCGGGAGAAGCTTCCTTTTCCATACTTTTACTGCAAGATATAGCTGTTATCCCTATACTGGCTTTTCTACCTTGGATTGCCCATCCCGACACAGAGCAAATTAATCATTCAGCCATGCTCATTAATATGCTTCCAAACTGGGTAAAGCCTTTTTCTATCTTTATCGGTGTAGGAGCGCTTATTATACTCGGCCGGTATATTTTTGTCCCCTTCCTTCGCTATGTTTCTTCCTCCGGAATGAATGAACTCCTCACAGCCACCTCCTTATTCTTGGTAGTAGGAGTTTCTCAACTCATGATCTTAGTAGGAATATCACCTGCATTGGGTGCATTTTTGGCCGGTGTAATGCTGGCAAATTCAGAGTTTAAACACGAACTGGAAACCAATATCGATCCTTTTCGGGGCTTATTACTAGCGGTTTTTTTTGTAAGCGTAGGTTCCTCTATTAATTTCAATATTATCAAAGACAATCCTTTACTTATCTTTTCGCTCACGTCCATCATCTTAATCACTAAATTTACTATTCTCTTGGGCCTCGGAAAAATTTTTAAGCTGAGCAATGAACAGAACTTTCTAGTGGCCTTTTCTCTTTCCCAAATCGGCGAATTTGCCTTTGTACTTTTATCCTTTGCTACTAAACTCTATCTTATTAATGATGAACTCAATTCCCAAATGATGGCGGTAGTGGCTATTAGCATGTGCGTTACCCCTATTTTGTTACTGATTAATGAAAAACTAATAGAACCCCATTGGAATATAAAAGTGGGCAATGACCTTCCCCGTGCAAAAGAAATGACCAGTGATCATAAAATCATTATCATCGGCTATGGACATTTTGGAAGTACCGTAGGGCGACTCTTAAAGGTGAATGGATTTCAAGCTACTATTTTAGACCACGATTCCGACAGAATCAGAATGTTGAGAGAAAATGGTTTACATGCTTTCTACGGTGATGCTACCCGCGTGGATCTCCTCAGGGGAGCAGGTGCTGAAAAAGCAGAGATCTTGGTTCTATGCCTTGACAGCCCCGAAGACAATTATAAAATCATCCAAATAGCGCGTAAATATTTTCCTCATCTTAAAATATTCGTTAGAGCCCGCAACCGCCTTGATACCTATGATTTTCTGAATAAGGGTGTGGAAAATATTTACCGTGAAACCTTAGGCACTGCAGTCAGTATGGGGGTAGACATTCTACAAGCTGCTGGTATGCGTCGCTATACAGCGCGTAGAATAGGACACCGCTTTGAAAATATAGATAAGCTATCTACCCGCCGTTTAGCTAAAGAGAAACTAAAAGAAAAACCCACCTTCACCATTAAAGAGGCTCTTGAGAGAGAAGCCGAACTTTTAAAGGATGATAACATCTCTTTTGACGACCAAAACTGGATCAATCTCGAAAATTAAAGAATACTAATACTTCCTCCACTTTTTTGTTTCTGCAAAATAGAAGGATTACCTTTTTTGTAGAATGTAATATGCCCAATGGAAGAAGCTTGCCCTACCGCACGTTCAGAAACCAATATTGAAATACTTCCACTACTGGAAGCTGCTACATTTGCGATTTCTGTATGAACTTCCTCAGCCTTGATCCTACCAGAAGAGGAAACTTGTCCATTAAAATCTTTTGTCCTCCCCGTAATGAAAATATACCCTGAAGAAGCTGCCTTCGCATTAACGTATAAAGCTTGTATTTTACCTTTATAAGCACCACTGCTCCTCGAATTTAAATCCATATGCTTGGCCTCGAAATCTCCCTCTATTATCCCACTACTACTAGTGGTAATGCTTATTTTATTTTGCTTGAATCTATCTTTAACTTTTATACGCGCTGATGAAGATGCACTAATACTATTAAAATCCCTCGCATAGATTTTAACATCAATATTTGATTTAGATATTTGCAAATTGGTCCCTGTTTTGAAGTGAATATGGAGATTTCCTGCACTATTTTCTACCGATATATACTCCTGTATATCAGATGGAGCGTAGACGACAACTTTCTCACTGTCTGAGCGAAGGATTTCTGCTTTAATACCTGAACTCACCTCCACAGAGCTAAAATCACCAGGATAGACCTTCTTCGTAATCGGACCTGTTCCTTTAAGCTGAGTAAAAGCGCTTAACTTTCCCTTTATGGATTTAATATCTATACACGAGGATAGTAATATTAAAAGGCCAAGTAAATACATGTTTGTTTTTTTCATAATTTATAAATTTAATTTGGAAATATGTAACTTTAGCCACTATTAACCATTAGACGATTTAAACATGAAAAAAGTTACAGCCCTGATGATAATGTCCATAGGAACTCTCACTACGGGGCAAACTAAACAACACAAAACTATGATTGACAAAACTTCAAATGTGACTCAGACTCTTGTGAATGAACAGAATCCTCTCTTAAGCAAAAGTAGTTTACAGTATCAAGCTCCTGAGTTTGATAAGATTAAAAATGAACACTTTGAGCCCGCCTTCAAATATGGCCTTGAAAAGCAATTGCAAGAAATAGAAAAGATCACCCATAACCCTGCTGCTGCGACCTTTCAAAATACAATCCTAGCATTAGAGAAAAGTGGGCGGGATTTAAACAGAGCCCTATTAATTTTTTCTAATCTTAATAGCGCCAATACCAATCCTACACTACAAAAGCTGGACAAAAAATACGCCCCTATTTTCGCCGGCCATAATGATCATATTTACCTCAATACACAGCTTTATAATCGGGTAAAAAAAGTATATGAACAACGCCATCATCTGAATTTGGATCCTGAGAGTTTACGCTTAATTGAAATCTATAAACAAAAATTTGAAATAGCGGGGGCCAATCTTTCCGACCCTCAAAAGGATGAACTCAAAAAAATTAACGAACAACTGGCGAGCCTATCTTCCACTTTTAACAATAAACTCTTGGCCGCCAGAAAGGCTGGTGCTTTAATTTTATCCGATATTAAAGAACTAGAAGGTCTCTCTCCAGATGAAATTGCAGCAGCAGCACAGGATGCCAAAAGAGCAGGCTATGAAGGGCATTATCTATTAGCACTCCAGAACACCACACAGCAATCCTTACTACAAAATATAAAAAACAGAACGACCAGAGAGAAATTATTTAAAGCCTCTTGGACTAGAGCTGAAAAAGGAGATCAAAACGACACCCGAGCTAGCCTAGAAGAGATTGCTAGCCTAAGGTTGAAAAAAGCTCAATTATTGGGTAAGAAAAGCTATTCGGAATGGGCGCTTCAAGATCAGATGGCGAAAACCCCGCAAGCAGCTATGGAGCTTCTAGCAAAATTAGCGGCCCCTGCCGTAAAGAAAGCCCGAGAAGAAGCTAAGGAAATACAACAACTAATAGATCAACAAAAAGGAGGCTTTCAGCTAGAACCCTGGGACTGGGGTTTCTATGCGGAACAGGTCAGAAAATCCAAATATGACCTTGATGAGAAACAAATAAAACCCTATTTCGAAGTAAGAACTGTATTGGAAAAAGGAGTCTTCTATGCAGCTGAAAAACTCTATGGTTTAACATTTAAAGAGAGAAAAGACCTCCCCGTCTATCACCCGGATGTAGTCGCCTACGAAGTATTTGATAGAAATGGACAATCCATTGCTCTTTATTATCTGGATTTCTATACCCGCGATAACAAAAATGGGGGCGCATGGATGAGTAATTTTGTAGAGCAATCTCATATTTTAGGACAAAAGCCTGTTATTTTGAATGTGTTCAATTATCAGAAACCCGCTCCTGAAAAACCTTCACTTATCAGCTACGATGACGTCACCACTATGTTTCACGAATTTGGACATAGCCTCCATGGGATATTTGCTGATCAACAATATGCCACCTTATCGGGAACCAATGTCCCTCGAGACTTTGTTGAATTTCCTTCTCAAATTAATGAAAATTGGGCATTAGATCCTACTATACTCAAAAATTATGCAGTTCACTACCAAACAAAACAGGCTATACCTGAGGAATTGATTGTAAAACTGAAAAAATCTAAAACTTTTAATGAAGGCTATGCTGTTACAGAATTATTAGCTGCAGCCACCTTGGATATGGCCTGGCATAGTATCACTTCGAAGAGCCAGTTAAAAGCTAGCAATGAGTTTGAAAATGAAGTTTTAAAAAAATATGGACTCTTGGTGAAGGAAGTTCCCACCCGATATCATTCTCCCTATTTTTTACACATTTGGAGCAACGGCTACGCATCGGGTTATTACGCCTACCTGTGGTCTGAAATGTTAGACTTCAATGCCTATCAGTGGATTGAAAAAAATGGAGGGCTTACACCTGAAAACGGAGAACGTTTTCGAAAATATATACTCTCTGTAGGAAATAGCGTTGACCTGAACAAAGCTTTCAAAACATTTAATGAATATGAACCGAGCATCCAACCTCTTTTAGAAGGTAGAGGATTGAAATAAAATCTAGAAGAAGCTTTCGAATATTCGAAAGCTTTTTTTAAAGCTACTTTAGCGTTTTAAAATCGGATTCCTTAAGATGGTAGAATTTCATCACTGCACTATAGTCTTTATAATCTATAACACCTGGTCTGGCTCCAATATTACCCGGTACGATAACTGCTCTGAATACCTGATTTTTCAAATAAGTAACTACGTAGCTTTGAGGATTATCTTTATTAAAAGTTCCTCCTACATAAAAATTAACCCCTTTAACGTCAAATGAAAAATCAAAGTCAATCTCAACATAGCGATCTCCCTCAGGACGATAGACATAAAAGGTTCTGGGTAATAGTTGCCAAACATCTCTGCCATTTAAAGTATTTTCCAATCTATAGACAATCACATTATCTCCTTTTCTTATATTATACTTAAAAGGTTCATAGATCTTATAAGCATTGGATTTAGAGAAAGAAACCGATATCTCTGTAGATAAGGCAGTCTCCCTCCCGTCCACTAGGGTAGTATCATTTCTATTACAAGAAATACTTGCCAAGAAAACAAATACAAAGGACAAAGTATAGTTTTTCATGCTCACATACTTAAAGTTTAACTTTAATAAACAAGTTACGTACCATATTCATTAAAATTTCGTAATATATATATATTATAAAATATTTTTTATAATAATTAACAAAATACAAAGCAATAATAATATTATTATTGCTTTATATTTTATAATTTTTTAATTTATAATTAACTGAAAATAAATTCATATCGACTCTCCTAAAAACAATAAGTTCATATTTACAGTGCTCGATTTTTTTATAAACTCTATTGTTACTGAATATTTTATTTTGCTTTAAAGAAGCTTCATGGGTAGACCAAGTATCCAATCCAAAATAAGAATATAAACCTTTTTTCTAATCTCTTTCTTCTGAAAATTTATATTGATTGCTCTAAAACAATTTTAATCTGAAAATAATTAACTAAAGTTAATGTTTATTATATTAAATTTAAGTAAATTTGAGAGATATAAATTTAATTTTTATATTATTTTGTTTTTTTGGATGCACTTGGTTACAAGAGACAACATTGGACTAGTTGTCTCTTGTTTTTATTGTAAAATAAAGAAAACCTTTATAATCTATACTAAAGCCCCGCAGGTGACTGTTCTCATTTTATTCCATCTAGTATGATTTTTATTCCTTCTTCGCAACATTCATTTCTAAGAACCATATAAGAATACCTCATAATAACAATTTTCAAAACATTTATTGAATACACGAGATATTTGTAAAGTGAATTTTTTTATCAATACAGACTATAATAAAATATCTTATATTTATTGTGAGAGGTACCTATCAAAGTATTCACGGATGTAAGAGGATCAAACCAAAAACACCGTGAATCCAAACAGCAACAAACAACAATATGGGGAGCTAGAACATGTTGAAAATAATGTTCATAGCAATATAATAAGCAGAATATTTTAAAGTAAATCTTAACTTCATTCTCTATGCATTAAGACGACTGAAAATAAGCCATCAGAAAAAACACTAATCTATCCTAGATTAAGTTCTGAATTCAAAGCATAATTATATTCATACGAATTCATCCCTAAAAAGGCTTATTTTATATGGATGAAAATATTTTTTATCGACGAATACGGATCTGGAGGCTATAATATATAAAGAATGACATAGAATATAGCCCACATTTGAAGTAAATATGAATCCATGTTATATGCTTGGATCACTGAAATAGATCCTCTTATAATTTCCGAAAATACAGTAATTGTAAAGGATGCTAAAATAGTCTCTGAGTATAAGCTATCCTGTAAAACATCTTTAAAACAAAAAAACCTTTGCATATGTATGCAAAGGTTTCTTAAAAATAAAAACTGGCGGCGACCTACTCTCCCGCTTGCGCAGTACCATCGGCGC
>NZ_JAAABJ010000617.1 GCF_009904105.1 Elizabethkingia argenteiflava
CGCCCCGTGCGACGGATGATCACCTTCCAATTAAAAAACCTGTTAAAAGATGAAGAGAGCTCTATTAATTCTAATTCTTAGCCTTTTTATAGGCTGTGGAAGCCGGCATAAAACTTCTGCTTTAAACATCGAGAAAAAGAGCGAGGATGTTGATTTAAAAAGTGACGGTCTCTCCAGTGCAAATATCAATAGGAAAGCTTGGGATATCAACCAAAATACCCAGGGGAAATTGAGCTTTCAAGTTTTACCTGCTCCTAGAAATTCTGTTTCTCCATTATCTGAGAACAAAAAACTCCCCAGGAAATTAAAAGTAAAGGACGCTTTGGGTAATGAGGTAGAATATGAACTCAAGGGGGATGAAATGGTGGTTTTCAATACCGAAAACCATCAGGTATCCATGATCAGAAATATGCAGGAACAATACAAGCGATTAGAAAAGGAAAAAACCGAGCTAAAGCAAAAGCTGGGTACTTATACAAAACAAAAAAGCAAAGAAGTAAAAAGCAATCGCCCCATGTGGTCGTGGTATGTTCTATTCTTTTTTGTGGGTATGCTAACGATCCCCTTAATGAAACAATTTAAAAAAATAATACTATGAATACTACAGACATGAATTTAAAACTTGAAAAAGTAGGGGCAAAAATGGAAAATGTACCCAGTGATCTTTTTCAACAAATGGAGGAATATGGCATTTTGTGTGATGAAGATAAATATAGATTCCTAGCCAACTGCTTACATGAGACTTTGGGATTTAAAGTCTTTAAGGAAAACCTATATTATACCTCTGCTGAGCGTTTGGTAAAAGTTTTTCCGAGTGCTTTTAAGTCACGATACAATCCTAATGATTACCTTCGAAATCCCACCAAACTGGCGAATCTGGTGTATGATGACCGCCTGTTTAAAAAAGGACTGGGCAATCTCTACGATGGTGATGGTGCTAAGTATATCGGTAGGGGAGCCATCCAATTAACGGGGAGAAGTAACTATACTCAATTGGCAGAAGCGACGGGTATAGACGTAATAAATAACCCCGAACTATTGGAACACCCTCCCTATACCTTTATCTCTGCCCTTTATTATTGGAAAAGGAATAAGTTATCTACCAAGCCTTCATTATTGGCTACACGCCAAGTGATCTCTGGAAATTATAGCCAAAACCCTTTTGGGTATCAACAGGTGAAAGGTTGGTATGATAAATTGAAAGAGGTAAATACCCTAATAGGTTAATGCGGAGTTTTCGGAATATCTTATTGATGACTCTATATAATGATCTTTTTTATCTTGTATTTAATGGATAAAAAAAGATTTATACGAAAAAAATAAGCTACCCTTTTTGAATGTAATAAAATATTGGAAGGGTGGTTAAATATAGAAAAGATTAATTCTATTTCGAAACGGTGAGAATTTTCAATAATTCACAGCTTCAAAAAGCACATCAATTAAAAACAAATGGTGATTTTGGGGCTGATACAAAAATTTAAAGAAAATAAAAGCCCACAAAGGGGTGTATTAGCACCCCTTTGTTATTAAAAATAAAACCTAGTTTCATGCTATAAAAACATAATCTTTATATGGATTTTTCATGTACATAATTTGTAAGAACATTAAATCAGCGCTCAGGAAAGCACAACAAGATTCGATTTAGGATTACAAAAATGCGGGGATTGAATTTAAAAATTTACCAAAAGGGGTCGGATATCTGGTGTAGAATGTGTATTTTTTTGCTGTTTTGTTTTGTAGGCGCAGGTATTTTGTTTTGCTGATTATAATGGTAATAAATTTGCATGTATACTCCATTTATATCCTGTTTATAGATTTTCATATTTAGTGCTACGGGATCCGCAAAAAAGATAGGATATAAAAATAAAGATGAGCAGTGAATATTTATCATAAAAAAACAAAATATTATGCTAGAATAAACAAAAAGCTACCTTCTCCCTGGCGGTGTTAATAAAAATTATTCGGGAAGTCTTTGTATTCCAAAACATAGATTTCGAGAGATATGATAAATTACCTTCTTGGACCACTCTCCTTTCATGCGGAAATCATTAAATATTTTATTTAAGTGAACGCCAGAGTGAGGTTATGATTGCTTGACTAATTAGAATTAAATTAAAAATAGCGAGCGCCCTCATTTCTATATTAGGTGAAATGGATTAAGTTTAATAGATTTATTTATAAATATTTTACCATAAATAAGTATCTAAAATTTTATATCTATGGATGCCTTAGGTTCCGGCAGTCATTTTTTAGTAATCACACGATGGTACATGGTTTTATTCAAAATACATTATTAAGAAAATAGTTAAGTTTAAAATGTTGCACTAAGCAACCCTAAATTTTATTATGAGAAAAGATCTGATTTATATTTTGCTTTTAGGATTTCCTTTGGTAGGCTGTAAAAGTAAAATAATGCAAAATGCCGATTACCGGCAAAACTGGAATTTATTAGAGAAAAAAAATGAAGCATTGGCTTTTGATGCCGACATACATTTGTCGGAAGCGGAGGTGAGGTTGGATAAAAAACTACTCCAAATGCGACAACAATTTATTAACACAACAGAGCAGCATAAAATATCTTTATATAATCGTTCTTTTAATGAAATAAGGCCATTGATAGAGAGCAGTGAATTGTTTAAGGTGATTAATGCTATGCCAAAAGGAGGTTTGTTACATATACATAGCGGCGGTTTAACAGATGTTAAATGGTTGATGATGAAAGCAAGAAAATATAAAGAATGTTATGTTTATGATCAACAAGATAATGGACAATATATTTTCGGACAAATGGCCTTTTTTGAAAAAGAAAATGTTCCCGAAGGCTTTGTTCAATTGGATAAGAAACTTATTTCAGATCCTAGTTTTGAAGCCCAATTACAAGATTTGCTCATCCTGAGACGATCCACCCTCTGCACTTATACAGATTATTGGATTGAATTTGAGAAACGTTTTAAGCGTATAGGTTTATTATTGGCTTATCGTCCTTTTTTCAAAGAATATTACTTAAAAGGTTTTCAGGATTTAGTCAAAGATAAAGTACAACATGTGGAAATTAGATTTAATTTTGATGAACTCTACGACTTTAAATATGGAAAATATCCTTTAAATACATCCATTACTGATCTGCAGGATATTCTAAAAACAATACGCAAGTCGCATCCTCAATTTACTTTTAAATTAATCTATTCCAGCTTTAAGTTTTTAGATACTCAGAGCGTTGAAAATCAACTTGAAAGAGCATTTGAACTTAAAAAAGAATTTCCGGATGTAATTTCGGGATTTGATCTCGTGGCAGATGAGGCTACGGGAAATAGCATTTATTCTTTTCAGGAAAATTGGGAAAAGTTGAAAGAATTCACCAAAAAATATGGAACAGAAATGCCTCTTTTCCTGCATGCGGGTGAAAGTAACTCTATTTTTAATAAGAACACTCTGGATGTTTCGATATTAAACAATCAAAGAATAGGGCATGGTTTGAATTTAATCTATTTTCCACAGGTCGTGGAACGGATAAAAAAAGACGATAAACTGGTTGAGGTAAGTCCTATTAGTAATCAGATTTTAGGATATGTGAGTGATTTTCGAAACCATCCGGCAAGAGTTTTGTTACGCAATGGGGTACAATGCTCCATTAATAGCGATGATCCTGGAGTTTATGGATATGAGGGGCTTAGCTATGATTTTTGGATAGCTTTTATATATTGGGAGCTGGATCTAAAGGCTCTAAAGAAACTTGTTTTTAATTCGATTCATTATTCCTCTTTAAATAAAAATGAAAAAAAGGAGGCGAAAATGTATTTAAATCAACAGTGGATTGATTTTGTACAAAAGGCTAATTTGGAATTAAAGGCTAAAAGTTTAAAACACCCCGAAGCTTCATAATACATCCATTAGTAAAGACTTAATAGAAAACTGATTTTGTCGGGGCTATTAATATTGAATTACCCCATTTTAATAATGGTCGATTTACGGATGTAGAATTAAATTAGGGGGACTATTTAATTTTTATTTTAGGAAAAGTTTTAGATTTATCAAACGATTCAATCATTTAGGAAATAGGAGAGAATATTAAATATATTCAATAAGACTTAAGAAAAATAAGCCATTCCTAATCCTATATACTTTTGTTTAGAGGAATATAGTCTAAAAATTTAAGAAGTATCGTTTTAATATTCTATGATAAAAACAGTGATAACTGAAATAATTTGAATATCATACGTTTAAAGCATAAAATAAGAAAAAAGTAGCCCCCTTTCTCAAAAAAATAGAAGTGATCAGATTCTCAATACTTCTTTTAATGCACTATTGTAATAAAACATTACCTATATTTGATTAGCAATGCCCTATTTAGTTTCTCCTTAAACCGAACTCAGGTTAGATTATTAAAAAAAAGCGTACTATACTACTTTTTCGTATAGATTCCTGATGCTCTATTTTTTAAATAAGATTAAAATCCTTCGGTTATTTAGATACGGCTCTTTCTTTTTCCTCGGAATTCTTAACTTCCCTAGAAGATTCTTTAATGGATTTATTACCGAAGCTATAAACTAATGATAGCCGTACAAATCGGAGATCATCATAATTTCTATAAAAGGTTTCATTATTGTTAGAAAAGCCTGTATATGCTATTATATTTGATCGAAATATATCATTGGCATAACAGATGAGTTGAAGCTTTTTATTCAATAATAATTTTAGAGAAGCATCAACTTGATAGCCTGAAGAGTTTCTATCGAGGTTAGAAACTCCTTTTGAGGTTTGCCATAAGTTTACACCCAAAAAGAATGTTTTCTGTTTATTCAAAGTAAAATTAAGATCTGCCTTTGTTTCCAAATTCCAGCCATTTAAATAGGATAAGGTTATAGGAGTATTAGATTTTGATTGACTATTAAAAATATTTAATGTTAGGTTTACATTTAGCCAAGAGAATAGCTTAAGGTAAAAATACTGATTAATCCCATATGATTTGTTTGTAATAAAGTTAATTGGTCTTACATTTTGAATTTTTGATTGATTATCAAGCATATTTAGCATATCGAAGCCATCTTTAAGGTCTGAATAATACAAAGACGTTATCATAAAGTCTTTATAATTATAAGTAAATTCAAGATTATTTGTAAATTCTGGAAGAAGGTATGGGTTGCCTTCAGATGTGGAATATGGAGAATATATGTACTTAAACGGGTTTAATAGACTAAATTCGGGGCGATGAATTCTTTTCCCATAATTAACAGAAAATTGATTATGATCATTCAATTTATAGAGAATATAAGCAGTCGGGAAAAACTTTGTATATCTAATATCAGATTCTTGATTTAACGTTTTGGAAAAACCATTGGTCTGAATGTTTTCCAGCCTTATACCTACTTGAGCCTCCCATTTATCTCCTATTTTTTTATTCGCCGAGAAATAAATTGCCTGATTCTTTTCTTTAAATGAAAATTGATTCGTTTTATTTTTGTCTAAGTTAATACCTTGTTCATTTAAATTGTAAAACTTAATATCATTTAACGTGTTAGTGAATGATAGCCTTGCTCCATAATTAAAATCTATCCAAGATGTAGGGTGTTCTACATCAACATTCATAGAGTAATTATTAATTCTTTGCGCACCTTCATTTTTTCCGGAACTAAAAGATTGGCTATTTGATAAAGAACCTAAGTCATTAATAATATTTGTAGCATATACCTGGCTAGTATTACCTATATTGTTGAAATAATCAAAATCAAAAGAAATTTTTTTACCTATGGTGTCGATTGCGTAAATAATATGATAATTAAATGAAGTAAATTTATTATTTTTTGAATCTTTAGATTTGGTTTGTATCAAGGAATTATTATTAGACTTGCCGAATATATTTGATTCTATGTTGGATTCTATCACTGGGGAGGAATAACTACCTATATATTGAGCTCCTGTAGAAATATGTTTATTTATCTTATAATCAATTGATATTCTACTTGAAAAGTTATCTGTTAATAATAGTTGATTATTATTTTCTGTCCATGTTGCATCTGGGTATTCTATATTAGAAAATTTTGTTGGTACAGAATATCCTCCTGCATAATTAACGCTCGAAGAAATTGAAAGGTCTTTATGCTTTAAATTATATATTATTCCATCCTTATTGATAAATCTTGATGAAATTTGCCCAGACGTATTGAGTGTGAGATTCCAGTAATCTGTTTTAGATTTTTTGGTTATTATATTTACAATTCCACTATTTCCTTCTGCAATATATTTAGATGGAGGATTAGTGATTACTTCAATACTACTTATATCATCAGACCTTATAGATTTTAAATAATTAATTAAATCGTTTTTTTGAATATTAATGGGGCGATTATCTAGCATTACTAGAATTTTATTCTTACCCATAATTTTTATTTCATCATTTTGCACAGAGATTCTTGGTGCTAAAAGTATCGCATCTAATACATCCCCACTACCCGCAATAATGGAGTTCTCTACATTGAAAACTAATCGATCTACTTTTTGTTGGATTATCTTTTTTTTAGAAATTATGTCTAATCCTTTTATTTCGACCTCTTTTTCTTCTAATGAAAAGTTCTCTATTTTATTTCCTTCTAAAAATATATTCCGGTCTAGTAGCAATTTCTTATTAGAGAAAATTTTCACACTATACCATTTTTTATTTGGTAATTCTATGCTGAATTGCCCATTTTCTCCTGTTATTGTAAAATATTTTTTTTGTTCAGAATCGACAATGAACACTTCAGCAGCGTTCATTGGCTTCTTATTTACATGCACATAACCTTTTAGGGTTTGTCCGGTAATTTGACAAAAACATATAAAAAAACATATGATGGTATATATCGCTACAGCTCTATTATTATCCATGGATATTGATTAAGAAGTTCATCTAATTCTATCTGATTTTTAACAAGTTCATAATATGTGCTCTTTTTATTTAGTAATTCTATATGTTTTCCTTGCTCTATGACTTTATCATTATCCATCACAATTATATTATCAGCATTTTTCACTGTACTGAGTCTATGAGCTATAATGAGTACGGTTTTATTTTTAAAAAATAACTTTAATTATTATGTATAATCTTTTCATTTTTGGTATCCAAAGCAGATGTAGCCTCATCAAATATCAAAAAATCGGGATTCTTAAATATTGTTCTTGCGATGATTAATTGTAATAGCCCCGACTTAATCTGACAGTTAAGTGTTAAAATAATTATCAGTTATTCAATATTATCCTTACTTCGAAAAGTAAGGATTTTTTGTTCCACTGCAAGAGTTTCCAATAATTTCTCTTTTGCAATAGGTTTACTATCCAAAAACGTCTGCAGTGGTGTTTTACCATAACAATGTTTTCCAGTATGCGTTCTTTCATTGTTGTAATAG
>NZ_JAAABJ010000618.1 GCF_009904105.1 Elizabethkingia argenteiflava
AATTAATAAGTTCTATATTATTTTTTTTTCGATATTGTTATTTTACATTTGTACTCTACTTTATAATGATGTTAAGAGAATATATAATTAACAAATATATTCTTGAAATTTTTATAAAAAAAAGTTTTTTAATAAATATATTATTACTATAATTGCACTCCCAAAAGATAACAATTAAACAAATTGAAGCGAAGTAAATATTAGAGAAGGATTAGAATATAGCAGTATTGCTTATTAATATTATCGGATTTGGAATAATTCAGGTTTGGTTTTATTTTTAAAGTTTAGGAATAAGATATAAGAGATATTGATAAGAGAGTGTTGATTGAAAAAAAACTTTAAAAAAAAAATTTGAAAATAAGAAAAAAATTTTTAACATTGCAATCTAAAAAAAAGAACAAAAAAAGAGAGTATTTGTTGGAAGAGAAAAA
>NZ_JAAABJ010000619.1 GCF_009904105.1 Elizabethkingia argenteiflava
GAAGTTGTTTAAACTTATTTACACAAAAAGAGTTCCGAGAAAATTAGCAAATTTGTATTGCAATTTAAATAACTAATAATCTGGAACTCATCAGTAAAGATAAAATAGAAAGGTGGATTTTACCTCATTTAAGTAAAGGAAAAAGAGGGTTTTCGACAAGATATGATCTGGTAAAAATAATTCAGCTTATTGTAAAACGCCTGAAAACAGGCTGTCAGTGGCGTGAATTAAGTTTGAAAGAATACTTTGGCAAAGAGAAAATCTGCTAGCAAAGCATTTACTATTATTTCAATAAATGGAGCAAAGATGGCTCTTTCAGAAAGGTTTGGATAGGTCTTTTGCTCCTTAATAAAAGAAAATTGGATATATCAAGCGTTCAGTTGGACGGCATCCACACCCCAAGCCGAATGGGAGGTGAAAAGCTAGGCTATCAGGGTAGAAAAA
>NZ_JAAABJ010000620.1 GCF_009904105.1 Elizabethkingia argenteiflava
AATGGATCGAGTATAATTATGATGTTGAGACGCCCTTCACTGGAGCAACAAAGATCGTAAAGCAGGTCTCAAGTACCCCTACATCAAGCTATCAGGATATTATGATATATAAAAGTATTTAATAGCGATTTTGCTGCAAAGTAAATTTTTTCTAATAAATAATTTGAAATGAACTTAAACACAGACTCACATACAAAAGACTCTTTGAATTAGCTCTTTTCAGAGACGGATAAACTAATTTAGCCTTTTTTAGAGTTTCAATATCCCTATTTGAATTAGCTACTTTTATAGATTTAGAAGTGAATAGATAAGCGCCCCTAAATAAAATATTGGTCTTATTTATTTTTTGTAGATTTGAGTGATTGCAGTTGGTTACGTCTTCATTCAGAGTATATTAACTCTCCTTTGAAGCTTTAGACCCGGTCTGTATTATCTAATTTTAAATTAGACTTATGATGAAATTTAGCAGAAAAACAATGGTGCTTTTTTTTGTAGGAATATTATTGGCCTCCTGTAAAAATGATGCAAAGACCTCAAAAGTTGAAGACCAAAAAGAAAATACAACACAGAAAAATAAGAAGATCTTAAAAGTGACGGACACGTTTTCTGTTGATGGGATCAATTTTAAATTATTGCAAAATGGAGATCAGGCAGAA
>NZ_JAAABJ010000621.1 GCF_009904105.1 Elizabethkingia argenteiflava
TCCTGCGATATCAACCCCGAGGATATTATAGATCGCACGGGTGTCAACAGCACCATTCACCCTTACCTTGAAAAACATACAATCCAGAAATATAAATGGATAGACGGTTTCAAGAGGACGGTTTCTCCATTCTTGAACCGCGGGTAGTACACTATCGGTAATACGGGATATCTCTGCAGGAGAAATCTCCATAGCATACATTTGCTGAACATAATCCCCCATTGCTCGGGTACTCACTCCCATAGCGTACATCGATAAGATAGTACCTTCCAGCTCATCGGTAATGATTAGCTGGCGTTTGGGCA
>NZ_JAAABJ010000622.1 GCF_009904105.1 Elizabethkingia argenteiflava
CAAAAAGAGTTCGGAGAAAAATAGCAATTTTGTATTGCCGATCAAATAACTAATAATCTGGAACTCATCAGCAAAGATAAAATAGAACAATGGATTTTAACTCATTTAAGCAAAGGAAAAAGAGAATTTTCGACGAGATATAATCTGGTAAAAATAATTCAGCTTATTGTAAAACGCCTGAAAACAGGCTGTCAGAGGCTTGAAATAAGTTTGAAAGAATATTTTGACAAAGAGAAAATCTGCTGGCAAAGCATTTACTATTATTTAAATAAATGGAGCAAAGATGGCTCTTTCAGAAAGGTTTGGATAGGTCTTTTGCTTCTTAATAAAAGAAAATTGTAGATGTCAAGCTTTCAGTTGTACGGCATCAACACCCCAAGCCGAATGGGAGGTGAAAAGCTAGGCTATCAGGGTAGAAAAAGGCAAAAACCACCAACAGCATTTTTCTGTGTGATTTCCGTGGACTTATGTTGGATTTGTGTAGTCCATTCAGTTGGGTTCTTAACGATTTATACCTACTAGTTGTGAGTTTGTATGAAATTCTGTCTCTTCTATGCGTA
>NZ_JAAABJ010000066.1 GCF_009904105.1 Elizabethkingia argenteiflava
ACGCATGAGGGTACGTATAAAAATGGGGCAAAAGGCTGAAGCTAGTTTAGGGATTATGGATAGTCAAAGTGTACGTTGGGGTAATAACAGAGGGCTTCACGGAGTAGAAGGTAATAAGAAGATAAAAAGGTATAAAGCGTCATGTGGTAGTAGACAAGAATGGCTTTCTAATAGCAGTAATGCTATGTGTTGCCAATATTCATGACAGTAAGGCTGGACTACTTTTAATTAGAATGCTAAATGAAGGACTTATGAAGTTTAAATGTATCCTTGCTGATGCTGGGTATAGA
>NZ_JAAABJ010000623.1 GCF_009904105.1 Elizabethkingia argenteiflava
TTAAACAGCCTCTAAACAATCAAAAAATAAAAGATACTATGTATTGATATTCACTACATCCATTGTCTTATTTTTTGAAAAAGAATAATATAACCCGTGGTTCATTTAGGATAAAAAAAAGGGAGCTACTCATTATTAGCTAAATACCTAAATTTAATAGTCTAACAAACGATTAAATATGAACAGCTTTACCGCAAATTATGAAAAAATATTAGAGATACTGATAACAATTGAGAGTAAAATGAATTTTTTAAA
>NZ_JAAABJ010000624.1 GCF_009904105.1 Elizabethkingia argenteiflava
TCGATTTCCGGATACCTGCATGTCCTTTCTAAAATACATAAAATCAGAATTCCCACTTAGATTATTCAGACTGGATGTTTCTAATGTTTTATGAGAGGGATTAGAAAAATTAACATCTGGGAGTTCGGAAGAGTTTAAAGAATAGGCTATAAAGGTATAAGTATCTCCTCCTTTCAATGCAAGTTGATCTGTATCTTTTTCTCTCCCTACGGTATAATCTCTTTCCGTAACATATTCTCCAGAAGCATCATAGACAACTACTTTATATTTTACTCCAGTCTTCAATGGGGTTATTTCAGTTTTTGAAGCAAGATTCCTATTTAAAGAAGCTTGGGCTGTTTTCTCTGAGCTTAATGTATTGACAGGAGTGAGTTCTGCTACTAGGTTATACTCATCATTAAACGGGATCTCTTCTCTTAGTTTTTGAGCGGGGTTTTCTAAACTGTTCCCTCTTTGTAAAGATGCTTTCGGGTTTAATTCGTGAAAATCATCAAATACATCTCCATGCATATTCACTTTTACGATCGCCATACCCCCACTTAGTAGTGGGTTCTGATGATCTGTGGAGAGTTGGCTTTCAGCTCCAGTGCTTCGACAAGCCAGAAAAAATAGCAGGAGAGATACTGCAATAAAAGCTGTAGTCAGCCTAGTTTTTTTATAAAATACTATTCTCTTCATTATTGTGTTTATTTTTATATCCATAAATCATTTATCTGAATTATTTAAATTCCAGATAAATCATCTAAATTTGTTCGTTGTTTTTTTAATTTAAAAATTAAATTGTATCAGAAATTGATTTAGAAATCTTACCAATCGCCATCTTCACTTAAATCA
>NZ_JAAABJ010000625.1 GCF_009904105.1 Elizabethkingia argenteiflava
ATAACCAGAGGATAGGTCAAAATACAGTGACCATAAAGAAAATGTATAGATGAAATGTAGAGCTCCCCATATGGGGAGCGCTCGTTTGTAATTATTTATCTTCTAATTTTTCAGTTTTTCATACCACTGCTTAACTTCTTTGTAGCCTATAGGGTTCTGGCTGTAATTGCCTGTGAGCACCTGTCTGGTGGCTATGAGTGAGTGATTAGCGGATAGATTGTTTTTTTCCATTAATAGAGATCTGAACTAAATTTATAAGGCAAGTGTTCCAATAGCTCGGGTTGGATTACCACATCGATACCTGTGGCTTGGGCTAATTGAGTATAGTTACTCCTCCCTGTTAATTGGATGGCTCCCCTACCGATATATCTGGCTCCGTCGCCATCGTAGAGATTGCCAAGGCCTTTTTTAA
>NZ_JAAABJ010000626.1 GCF_009904105.1 Elizabethkingia argenteiflava
ATAATAGTAAATGCTTTGCCAGCAGATTTTCTCTCTGCCAAAATATTCTTTCAAACTTAATTCACGCCACTGACAGCCTGTTTTCAGGCGTTTTACAATAAGCTGAATTATTTTTACCAGATCATATTTCGTCGAAAAGCCTCTTTTTCCTTTGCTTAAATGAGGTAAAATCCATTGTTCTATTTATCTTTGCTGATGAGTTCCAGATTATTAGTTATTTGATTTGCAATACAAAATTGCTAATTTTCTCGGAACTCTTTTTGTGTAAATAAGTTTAAACAACTTCTATAATAATTATTAACAAATAAGAGCCTGTTTAAATTTTATTGATTAATAATTTTATAGCAGATAATTTGGTCATATTTTCGGAGGATTCATGTAAGAGTTGATAATTCCTGCAAAGCCTTCTATCATTATCAAACCATGAAAAG
>NZ_JAAABJ010000627.1 GCF_009904105.1 Elizabethkingia argenteiflava
TCGATTTCCGGATACCTGCATGTCCTTTCTAAAATACATAAAATCAGAATTCCCACTTAGATTATTCAGACTGGATGTTTCTAATGTTTTATGAGAGGGATTAGAAAAATTAACATCTGGGAGTTCGAAAGAGTTTAAAGAATAGGCTATAAAGGTATAAGTATCTCCTCCTTTCAATGCAAGTTGATCCGTATCTTTTTCTTTCCCTACGGTATAATCTCTTTCCGTAACATATTCTCCAGAAGCATCATAGACAACTACTTTGTATCTAGCCCCAGCTTTCAATGGATATCTTTGAGTGTGCGGCTCAAGATTCCTATTTAAGGAGGCCTGGGCTGCTTCACTTGAATTTGGTGTACTGACAGGAGTTAGCTCTGCTACCAAATTATACTCTTCATTGAACGGAATCTCTTCTCTTAGTATTTGAACGGAGTTTCCTAAATTGCTCCCTCTTTGTAAAGATGCTTTCGGGCTTAATTCCTGAACATCACCCCTTACATCTCCAAACATATTCACTTTTACAATCGCCATACCCCCACTTAGTAGTGGGTTCTGATGATCTGTGGAGAGTTGGCTTTCAGCTCCAGTGCTTCGACAAGCCAGAAAAAATAGCAGGAGAGATACTGCAATAAAAGCTGTAATCAGCCTAGTTTTTTTATAAAATACTGTTTTCTTCATTATTGTGTGTTTTATATATAGACAATTTATCTGAATTATTTAAATTCCAGATAAATCATCTAAATTTGTTCGTTGTTTTTTTAATTTAAAAATTAAATTGTATCAGAAATTGATTTAGAAATCTTACCAATCGCCATCTTCACTTAAATCA
>NZ_JAAABJ010000628.1 GCF_009904105.1 Elizabethkingia argenteiflava
AAGAAACGCTTAACCTGCTCAAAAAAGGTGCGGAAGATGAAGTTTCCACCGTGTTCAAAAACACCGTAGATGATGCCTTTGAATACGCTATGATAAGCGACACCCAACAAATGGCGACTACCAAAGGTACATGATTCGGGGCTTACAACGCTGTTACAGGCTACTTTCAGAATGTACGCAATTACAGAGACGGCGAAGCGAAACTACAATCTATTGTAATAGGTGGTACGGCAAAGCTAAAGAGCCAAAAAGCCTTTGAACTGTGTACAGACTTTGCCTATTCAGGAGCAGAGATTTTCAACTTCAATTAATCATTAAAGGCGACTGCCTGCAAAGGTGGTCGCCTACCAACTGGAAAGCAATCGAACAGATAGCACAGCTATTAAATTGGGAGTTTTGCGTGGGATATTCATTATCCCATTTGTTATAATGGGTAATGACTTCTTTTCTTTCCACACAGTGACCAAGGAAAAGAAGCAAAATAACGTCACTTGATTGAACCAGTTTTTATAAAATTGGTAAATTTGTTGTATAGGAGTATGGATTAATTTTCTTCATAAAATGACATTTAACAAAAAAGTAGCGATTATATATCAATCTCAAATACCACCCGACCGAAACGGAATTATCAAACCAATGAAGCCTGGAGGGTATTCAGACAGCGGAGCAGATATTGCCTATTCCTTGCAACGACAGCATATCGACATTATAACACCTGTCGATAATCCGCAAATCGAAAACGATTATGATTGGGTTTTTCCTGATACAATCGAAGGCATACAACGAGCGATTGAAAAAGGTGCAAATTTGATTTGGCTAAATACGGTTCTTTATGAAGGACACCCTGTCGAAACATTTATAGATAACGGAATTGCGGTAGTCGGGCAAATACCTCAAAATGTAGATGTGTTTGACGATAAGCTCGTAACCAACGAATTGTTAAGCAAACAGCATTTACCCATCCCTAAATCCATTATCATTACTGATGAGAATGTAAATCACTTTAAACTTACTTTTCCTTTTTCCGTTGTTGCTAAACCGGTCAGAGGCAGGGGAAGTCAGGGAGTTTCCTTTGTACGCACACAGGAAGAACTTACAAGAATTCTCAAAGATATGTTCGCTTCCAACGATTACGGAAACGTACTGTACGTAGAAGAATTTCTTTCGGGCGAGGAAGTCACCATTACGGTAATGCCTCCAGGAGAGTATATCATCAATCATCAATCCGTCCTTAAAGAAAATTATTGGTCATTACCTCCTGTAAAAAGGTTTAACCACGAAAACGGTATTGCTCCATATAATGGAACGGTTGCCGTAATCAACAACAGTGAAGTGCTGAGCGACGAAAGGCTGAAATCTGAAATCGTTCAGCAGTTATGCAGAGATTGCGAAACAGCCGCCCGGCTGGTTTACGCCAAAGCTCCCATTCGGATTGATTGCCGTTCAAATGCTGATGTCAAATATTTCTTATTCGACCTGAATATGAAACCGAATATGACCGGAGCTTCGCGTCCGCACCGTCAAGACCAAGACAGCTTGACCGCATTGGCAGCCCGCAAAATCGGTTGGGATTTTGATGCCCTTGTCCTCAATATGCTTTATCAATATTGGCAAAAATAAACAAGTTGGGTTTGTGAAAGAAAATCATGTTAAAGGCTTTTCCTGCCAAAATACTCTTGTATAATTTTCGCTACCCCTGCACTAAAATATTTTCCGCCATTAGATACTTCTTCAATGGCTTTTTTAAAATCGTCAGCATCACTACCAATGAGCAGATAGCCTGCAAAACCAATCTCCAAAAGAGGTTTTACAGCTTGTTCACTGTCTTTTTCGCTGAAAGCAATCAGTTTTATGCTTGGGTATTTTGTATGTAGTTTCCGAAGTTCTGCCAATACATTCTTGTTGTAAAAATCGAGGTCGATAATACAGACTTCGGGAAGCGATTTCAATGCAGATAATTGAGTTATTCCGTCGTCAATATATTCCGAACGGTATAGTATCTCAAATCCTAAATTAGTAAGGTCATTGCAAATAATATCTGCAATCGGACTTTTATCATTGATAAAACCAAGGGTAAGTTTTTTTTTTGCTGTACCAGTTTCCATATTAATACCTTTTTTAGTTAACATAGCCCTGCACAAAAAAAGAGCGCACGCAACTACACTTACCGCACATTGAGGTACTGGTATACCCGACAACGAATAAGCGAGCGCCCACGCCTTTGACGTAAGCGTTCTTACTTATCTGTCCCGTTGTCTAAAAATTACCAGTTTTCAATGTGGGACTTAAAGCAAAAACACTTTAAGTATTTTCTATATTTTCAGTAGCAAAGATACTAAAACCATTCCTTTTTTACAGCAAATATGACGGAAAAGCTCACAGTCAGTCTGCTTTAATGTGAAATATAATTTTGCTCCAGTATAGTCAGAATGTCGCTTTCCTTGTAAATAATCTTACCGTCTATTTGTATATACGGCAGAATATTATCATCACAGTACTGCTGTAAAGTCCGCTTGCTAATAAAAAGCTACTCTCTGAAAATCCTGCCGAAAGTGAATGGCAAAAGTTTTTTGACGAATACATAACCCTTTTTGACAGCAGATATGTACACAAGATAAATTATAAAAATGTTGCTACCGGAATTACTAAATATCCAGACTTAGTTTTGGTAGATATTTACGGTTATATTGATTTTTATGAGCTTAAAAAAAGCGGAACAGACCTAATTCAGTACTATAGCAGTCATAAAACTTGGTATTGGAGCAAAGATGTTTCAATGGTCATTTCACAAGTTTCGGATTATCTTCAAAAATCTAAAGAGAACGCATTAAGTTATGCTAAAGCTATAAAGGATGAAACTGAAACCGAAACAGAACAAGGATTAGAAGTCAATATCATTAATCCTCGAGCGATAACCGTAATTGGACATACAAAACAATTATATACAGAAAAAAAGCGAAACCACTTTAAAAATTTAAGATAAAGTTTAAAAGATATTGAATTTGTACTTTATGACGAATTACTGGAAAGACTAAAAAATCTATTAGATACTATAAAAATTGACGGTAATAATTGATGCTTATAAAGAATTTTGACCATACATATTAAAAAAACCTTTTTACTATATATAAAAAAAGCTGACATCCAAGATATCCGATTTGCATTACACTTGTATATCATAGTCACCACGGTTTTACAGGTTTTCAGTTGTTACTTCAGGCTGCTGTCTCTCCTTTTTCTCAAGGGAATACACCCACAGGGACAACAGACCAAAGATTATCAGTGCGTAAGCTATCCACTTACCCACCTTCTCAATCAATTTAATGAGAACCGAACTTTCATAAGATGAGAAACCTTCCACTCCCATAGGACTGCGCCTATAAAACTTCCTTCGGTTTATCCAATAACGAAGTGCTAAACCTAAAACCAAAAATATGATACCTATTACCAATGATGCTACCATAAAATTTAGTTTTTAATTTTTGATGACGATAAATTTAAAAAAATATGATGAACCTTTACCGTTTTCCGATGCAAAATACTGTAAATCAAAATAGTTTACCCTTCGATAAGCCGTTATTTTGTAAACACGATTAACTAATCGCTGCTATTAAACTGAAAGGTTATTTGCTTTTCATTCACGAAGCTGTCTGAAATCCAAACGTCAAAGGACTGCGATACGGCAGACGTTGAAGTGTAATACAACCTGAACTGCTCCGTTGGTAATTGGTACAGGTCATTGGGCAGATACGGCGGTTCATTGTAGTATTGCAACGTTCCCTGACCATCAAACTGGAAGTAGCGGAGAAAATACTTCGTGTTGCTGTAATTGCCTGTACGCTGTATGGTAATGCGTATTTCTACGGTCTGCCCGTTGGCAACATCTTTAGGCACTGGCATTACATTGACCTCGAAAGGAAAAATTGTTCTGTATTTCCAGTTCATCATCTTTGCTGCAAGATACCAACGTAACCGAAGCAGTGAGGATTGTCAGGAATACATATAATGGCAGTAGCCCTGTTCTGAATTTATTGAATATTGCTATCATCGTATTTTACGTTTTAAAAGTTAAACCTTAATCCCACACCTGCGGACGGTCGGAACTGTTCGAGGTCTGTACCCCAGAGCATTTTTGTATGCCCTTGCAATACGAGTACAAAGCGGTCTGACAGGTAGATTTCAAAAGTGAGCCGGCCACCAGCCCCGTAAATGAAATTGTCCTCGCTCAAAATTTTAGCTCCGTCATACAACATTGCTTCGCCCCGGTTGATGCTTTCGTAACCGACCACGCCCGTAATCCCAAAATTCAGCGTGATATTTTTTCGGGCATCGCCCAACAAAAAGAAGCTGTAACCGCCCTCTGCGGAATAGGTTTCCTGCGGTATGTGGAGGTCTTTATACTCGTGGTACTGGTGCGTATATTCCAACGCCCAAAGCTGATAGTTACCGTTCTTTCCGTTTACAGTCATTGCCGCGCTGATGTAGTAATCATTGCCAATCTTATCATCGGACAGTACACCTGCACTTATTTCCAATCCTTTCTGTTTAGGCAGCATTCGTTGCGCCTGTGTCGTTGTGATACCCATTAAAACAAGCATCACGATATAGATATACTTTTTCATTTTTTTGCTATTGCTTTAAAGGGTTGTTAAAATTTCAGATGCATATCGTCAATCAAACGGGCTTTGATTAAATCCGAATTTTCGACCTGCAATGTCTGATGCCTGCCACTGTTTTTCTCAAAAATCTCAATCAGCAGCACCTTGTCATCGGCAATGGTAAACTGGTCTAAAAGAAATACGTTTTGTTCGGTCGATTTTCCACCAATCCCGTCCAGTGGCTTGTAAGTTCTCAAAGGGGTTAAAGGACGTTCCTGTACTACGGTGCGTTTGGCTACCTTTTTCTCCACGACTTTGAAATTGATAAAATCAATCTCGAAAGGCACATTGGTATGGTTTCTCAATTCCGTATGGAAATAGTATTTGTCGTTGTGTATGTAAATCCCTTTCAGGATAAACTGAATGCCGAAGCTCTTAGCCCCGATATGTTTTACAATTCGCTTGTCTTTCTTGCAAATGGTTTCCAATAACAAGCCTGCCAGTGATGGCGAATTGTTGCCCAGTTCCTCAAAAAGCACATCGTTACCGTTGGCTTTATCCACCGCTTTTTGCATTGTGAGCAGGTCGTAGCTCAATGCCTCCGGGTAGGAACTGTAATACACGTTGAAGCTGTAAAAACGCCCATCATTCGTGATAACGGAGAAATTGGTTTCCGGCTCAAAGTCCCTTACAGATGCTTTTACACGCAGCACGTTTTCCGCATCTTCAGCCTTACCTGCTATCAGGTATTCACTGCCTAAATCCACGTAACGAATAGCAATCGGGAAAATCAGGTGCGAAGTTTTATCGTAAGTCACTTCCATACGGTACGGCTCTATCTTGCCCAGGACAAGCGGCGTTCTGATGGTGTCCTGTGCATAAGATGTTACGGCAAAGCCGAGTATCAGGGCAAATGCCCAAAAGGTTTTTAAATGATTTTTCATTGTTTTATTTATTTGAGTTGAACATTATTTTTTAGATACAAGGAAGACCTGATAACCCGCTTTCAGCGTAACCTTTGGCGTTCTTACTTTTTTGGCGAAATAGCCCGAAATACCTTGCACCACGCCACGGCTTAAATCAGCAGCAACCTGTTGTCCGGCATTCTGCGTAAGCATTACGCTTGTTCCTCCTGTTTGGCTCATATTGCCCGCCATTTCGTTAACGGCGTTCATTTCAGGCGAGTAAGGAACGTACAAGCCTTGCTGACCGTCCAAATCGTAAATGGTTATATCTACCGGGATGATGTTGCCCTCCAGTTCTACGGAGGTAACTTTTAATTGCAGCCTGCCATTCTGAAATTTTGCATTAGCCGTTACAATCGTTCCTTTGAGAATGGTACGTTGCGGCGTTTTAGCAGGCTCTAACAGGCGCAAGCGCACACCCGTTTCGCCCACTACCGTTTGGGCTTCGTGTACTCAGGCTTTGATACTATTTTTAGGCTGTACCACCTCTTCAGTAGAACCTGAGGTATAAAACCCACGTTTTTTTGTTTGGCTCCAATTGGCTGCAAAGACACTGTCCGACGGTTCACGGTATAAGGCTGATACAATGTTCTTTCTTGTTGGTGTGAACGATACAAACTGCTCTTTTTGATTAGCACCCGTAGTTGCACCGTTGGCAGGAGCAGCATTTCCGGTATTGGCATTTTGCGGCAGATACTTTGCAGCCATTTCATAGGATTTCTCCATTAATTTGAGTTGGTCGTCAACGGTGGCCACAGGTGGCACATCTTTTTCCGACAACTTTGTTTTCAATTCGTCCACCTGCTTACAGAGTTCCATTGTTTCAGAATTGTTGTCCTGATAGAATGAACCCAATGTACTTTGCGCATTGCGGTAGCTGTTCAATGCCGAATTTCCGTTTCGTCCCGAATTTTTGCCACCACCGCCCAAGCCGTTGCTTTCGTCTTCTTCAGGTAAACTATCTTCATTGTCAGCAGATGCACTGTCTTCCGTATTCCAATAATCAGAAAGCGTGGTTAGCGCATTGCGCTTTTCCTGCTCTTTGCGTTCGAGCATTTACTGCTCATACGCCTTGCTTTTATCATCGGGCATTCCTGCCCCAGTAGCCTGCGGTACGGCATCGTTAAGCCCGATATTTTCGACCGCCTTTTTGTCTTTCGACGGTTTAAATATAAGGTACATACAGCCGAGAAATATCACACCTATCAAAAGGAATATGAATGGCTTTTTGAGCTTGTCGGCTTTGTTCTGTGTGCCGTCTTGCAGCAGATCAGCGGTTTCTTTCGGGTTCCCCTCCGTTACCCGAACAACCGATTTTTTGTTCTCATTTTCTTTCATAAATCTGATTTTTTAAAATTGTTGATACACTATCCTGCAACCTTGCAGGGTTTTTACTTTTGAGGACAGGGTTTTCGATATGCTCTATGACCATACCGTTACCGGACTTGTATCGTACATCACTTTGCCAATGACCGCTACCGTAAGCAGCAGATAACCCACAAGGAAGTACAGCGTATATTGGTGCTGTTTGCGCAAGGGCAACGCCCGCCAACGGTCGTCCAGCTTGTCAAAGTACCTGTCCATATTTGCTCTTAATTTTTTCATAGCCTTACTATTTTTGTGTTACAGCTTGAAACGCTTAGGACTTTTACCCGCCTGTTGCTTCGGCGCCTCGTTGACCAGTGCGACCGCTTCCGTTAATTTGGGTGCGGACATTACGGACAGGTTTGCCAGTTCCGATTTTTTGAGCAGTTGCCCAAAACCGTCTTTCTTGGCTACCTCCATACGGCTCAATGAGAATTTGCCGTTCAGGTACTTTACCCACCTACTGCATTCTACACGGGGTTTGTCATCGCCCGACCATTGCAGGTAGCCTGTCAGCAGTAAGTCCTGCTTAGGCAAAGTGTCTGCACCTTTTTGGCAACTTTCGAGGTATTCGCTGATACTGTCTTTCAGCTTTCCTGCATACGCTCCCTGCGTATGGAAATACCCGTTATATCCTTTGTCGGTAAGGATTTTTGCGAACGTGTTTAAATCTGATAATGCTTCCATAAGATTGTTTTTTTAGCGTTCGATAACCTCTATATCCTTATTTTCCACAACTGCAAATTTTTCAATATTGAAGCCCTGCGGATTGTTGTCGGAACGAACGGAGTTGACGAGATAGCAGGAAGTAATCAGGTTTCGCCTGGTTACGTTGCTTGACCGGATGATGTACTGTTTGGCATAGGTGCGAACCGCATACGGGTAGTTGTCGAAGCTGCACACGACACTATCCACTTCAATGCGTTGCTGCACGTTCCCCGAAATGATACGGCTGTAATAGCCCTTTTCCGACAAGTCTTTGTAGTAATCAAAAGCACTTTTATCGGCAAGATTGAACGCCCTGCTCATATTACTTTCAATAGCGTTCTTGTCGGGGGCAAGCGTAAAGAACAGTTCATGAAATCTCCTGACGTGTTCCCTTGCTTCAACAGGGCGGTTGATGCTCGCATCCTGCGATAAGGCAAGCATCAGGGATTTGCCATTATCCAGTACATAGATTTTTTGGCGTTGTTCTTCTGCAAAGCGGTAGGAACGCCATACGGCGTAACCTACCACGCTGATGCAGAGAACCGCAAACACAATGGCATATAATCTTATCTGCCTAAAGCTGTTTTCGATATTTCTTAGCGTTTTAAATTCCATTTTTTAGAATGATTAATGTTTATTTATTCATCAGTTTACCGCCGATGTTTCCAACTGTAGAACCTGCGCCTGCTCCAGCGATATTTCCGACTTTCATTGCTGTTGAGTTTACATTGCGGGTAAAGTTTCCTGCGCCTCCGGCTTGGATTACCCAACCTGATACTGTCGGGATAGTGAAGTACCCGATGATGCCGATAATCATAAAGATGATGTACACGGTATTGCTCGTATCAGGTATATAGGTCGGGTCGGCAAGCATTGCTATATCCCTTTCTAAAATGAGGGATTGTATTCTTGCCAACATTGAGCTGAACAAATCCGAAACGGGAAGCCATAGGTAAACACTGACGTACCTCGTGAGCCATTGCGTGAGCGTGGTCTGAAAGCCATCCCATACGGAAATAGCAAAGGCTATTGGTCCGAATATGGATAGGACAATCAGGAAAAACGTTCGTATGGTATCAATGACCAAAGCAGCTGCCTGAAAGAGTATTTCCAGTAGATTGCGAAACCAATCTTTGATGGCTTTCTCTATCTTGTAGGCTTGCCTGTCCATATACATACCCGCCATTGTTCCAATGTCGGAGAGCGACCATCCCAGTTCGTCCAGTTAGTTTCTTATCAAACTCTTCGTCTGATACCATATAGGCGGTTTCGGGGTTTCTGACCATCGCCTCGTATTCCAACTGGTCTTTTTGCTGTTGCAGCTTGTTCAGGTCAAGCACCTGGTCTTCCAGTATTTAGTGGGTTCCCACCACTACCGGACTTAGCACTGCATTGATGGTTCCCAATACGATGGTTGGGAAGAACATTATACAAAGCCCTAAAGCGAATGGACGGAGCAAAGGGAACATATCAATAGGTTCGGCACGGCTTAAAGCCTGCCAAACCTTTAATGCCACATAGAACAACGCTCCCAATCCCGCCAAACCCTTAGCAACTGCCGCCATATCGCCTGCAAGTGGCATCATATCATCGTAAAGCGACCGCAGGAGTTCGTGAAGATTATCCCATTCCATAGTTTACCAGTATTTTTGGTTAGCAGTACCGTAGAGTTCAAGCACTCTTTGGGCATTGTTTTTCTTTTTCGCTCTTAGGTAGCTTACAGAAATGTTCTTGTTGGTGTAATAGCGTACAAGGCTATGGTAATCCTTAACTTATTTGTACACACGGTCAATCACATCCATACGCTCCTTGTCATTCAGCGAAAGGTCTGTGGCAGTTATAATCTGCTTCAACTCTTTCAGCAGTTCGGTACTTTCATTGAGCAGTGCAGAATAACCGTTGCCTATAGCGGTCAGTTCCTGCGGTGTGAAATTTGGGTCGTTCATCATCTTGCCGAAATTCTGCACATACATTTCGGACACATCGCCTACCAACAATACCGTTTGCTGCACTTTACCGGCATCTTTCACCAGGTTGTTGATAGCTTTCAGCTTGTCGTAATATTCCTTGCCTTGGTCGTACACTTTCTTCACTTCGTTGAAGTTTTTTACCACGTTGCTCACGGTGGAAGAAGTCTGCACGATTTCGTTTGCAGAGTTGATAATGCCCGAAGCCAAATTAGCCGGATCGGTTACTACGCTCGATATAACCGCTTACCGCATTGGAAAGGGCAACTTCTTCAGAACGGGTTGGCGGCTCATCATCACGTTCCCATAAGGTCAGTATCAAAGTCTTGATACTTTCCCGCTTCTCAATGTCGAATACGCCATCATCGGTATAGAAAGGGTTAAAGGCAATCGGGTTGTCTTCGGTGTAAGTGAAGTAAACACCGTCTTCGCTTTTGGTCTTTCCTTTGATGAGTTCGCATAAGCCCTGATAAGAGTTACCCATATCTACCAACAGGACGTGTGCGCCCTGCTCGTAATACTGCCTTACCATATGGTTAGTGAAGAACGATTTACCACTTCCCGATGGACCAAGTATAAACTTGTTCCGGTTCGTGATGATACCCCGTTTCATAGGCAGGTCGGAAATATCCAATTGGATAGGTTTTCCTGTAAGCCTGTCAGCCATCTTGATACCGAACGGCGAGGGCGAATTTTGGTAGTTGGTTTCTTCGGTAAAGAAGCACAGCGCAGGCTCAATGAACGTGTAAAAACTTTCCTCACTGGGGAAGTCTCCCGCATTGCTCGGCATTCCTGCCCAATACAAAGTGGCTACGTCCGTCGTGTTATGCCGAGGCTTACACTCCATCAGTGCCAACGCACTACCGCAATCGTTCTTTAACTGTTTCAGTTCCGCAGGGTCTTCCGACCACGCCATAATGTTGAAGTGCGCACGGACAGAGGAAAGCCCGAAGCTGTGCGCTTCGTTAAGGTACTTTTCTATCCACTCTTTGTTGATTTGGTTGGCACGGCTGTACCTTGCCAGTGAGTGCATATTCCTTGCGGACTTCTCAAACTTTTGCAGGTTGTCTTCGCTGTTATCCAAAAAAATGTACTGATTGTAGATGTGGTTGCAGCTTAACAGTAAGCCCACAGGTGCGGCGAATGACAGACGGCAGTCGCTACGGTCGGTGGACAGTTTTTCAAAACGGGTATTAGCCGATACCGTTCCCGGCAGGTCGTCCGTGTCTGAAAGTGTATGCAGGCTTAACCTTTTGTTGCCGATGTGTACTTCTTCGTTTCCGAGTGCGATGTCCTGCATTGGTGTTGCGGCTGGCCTCGATAACGTGAGGTACTGTTCCAGTAATCCCTGCGTATCGTCCGTTCCGATAATGTCCTCTTCGGTCAAACATCGCAGTACAAAACCGCTATCGTTAACGATGCGCTCAAACTGCGCCACTGCTTCCATAAAGCGATGTATCGTTTCCTTGTTCCTGATTTCCTTTGGTATCAGTGTGCCTTTGCAAAGCGAACTGAAGTTGCTCTGCATCCGCATTCTTTCCTTAGTGGTCTTCGTCAGGAACAGATAGCAATAGTGGTTCAGGAAAGGTCGCTCATTGAAATGGCGTTGATAAGACTTCGATAAAAAGCTCTGGTCTTCAATTGCCAAATCAGGTGCATAACTTTCCTTGATGTACCAGTCCTGTTTGTGAATGACCGTAAAATCAGGCAGGGTTTTAATCGCTTTATGCCAAGCGGAGTGTATGGCTTCGTACTCCGCAGAAGCTACCGCAAAAAATTCCGGCAGACGCACTTCAAAACAGGCGGTGATGTTCGCTTCTTTGGAAAGGATGCAATTGTTTTCTACTGCCAGTAGCGGAAACTTGCTCTCCAGTGTGGTGGTCTTTGCTACATTTTTCATTAGGACCTATTATTTTTTTAATGGTTATGAAGCTATCTGGAGCATATTTAATTTCTGTTTTTTTGGTATGCTCCAGATGGTCTCATACGGCGTTCTGTTTAGGTGTGAATTTTAAATAGCGGTGTACAGGCTTGCGGCAGATGATGTAGCCGGGATGCCTTTTATTAGCTGCAATTTTCATCAACCCGTGTTCGCCGTACTTCCGGTTCAGCGAAAAGGTTTGCCATACAATGAGCGAAGCGCCGCCCGCTTCGAGGAAAAGGCAGATGTAAGAGTTTACGCCTGCCATATACAGTATCATCACGAAAATGAGCGTACCGAGCAGCCCACCTGCGAAAATGAACAGGTATTGAGCTTTCAGCCCTTTGAACTCAACTGTACGCCCAACGCCTTTGTTAATATTGTAACTATTCATAAGGCACGGGATTAAAGGAAGAATGAGCGCAGGATGGTAGCGGCAACAATCAGGAAGATACACGCACCAAACCACGAGGCCGCAGTCTTACTCGTGTCGGGGTCGCCGGAACTGAATTTGTTGTACACCTTAACCCCTCCGATTAGCCCCACTACGGCACCGATGGCGTAGATGAGCTGAGTGGCGGGATCGAAATAAGAGGTTAGCATTTGGGTAGCTTCGTTGATTCCTTCCGAACCGTTTCCCTGTGCGAACGCACCAATTCCTGACAGCATTGCCACCGCTGCCAGAAGCACTTTTTTTCTTTGTTTTTCCATAATTGAAACACATTTCTTTGTTACTGTTTATCCCGCACCTTGCGAGCTTTCGGTACAAAAGTGTTTCGGAAAATGAGGCGATCTAACAAATTGGCAGTCAGAGGAATTGTTTGACTTTGTGTGGCGGTCACACCAAAGAAATTTGTTATATTAGTACATTTAAGAAGTTACAAATAGTAAACCTTATTTTTAATGCATATATCTAAAGTTAGCCTCATCAATTATAGAAACTTTGCGAATGCAAATTTCTACTTCAACAAAGGGATAAATACCATCATAGGAGAAAACGGTTCTGGAAAAACCAATGTATTCAAAGCTATAAGATTGCTATTGGAAGATGTTTCTTTACCATATGCCTATAAACTCACTGAAGGTGATTTCAATAGAACTTTAGATAAAGGAAGGTGGAAAGGACATTGGATCATAATCAGTATCGAATTTGATGAACTAAATGATGAGGAGGCAATTCAATCCTTGTTTATTCACGGAGCTGGTGTTGCAGAAGAGAACTACGTTAAAAAAGCTACCTACAACCTTTTTTTTCGTCCAAAGGCAGATATAAGGCAGCAGCTATCAGAATTGGCGGAAGGAGATTTGGTCGGACTTCAGACCTTGCTCAATGAAATTACTGTGCTCGATAATTATGAAACCTTTTTCACAGGTAAAAGTACTGCTGATTTTAGCGATCCAGTCGTATATAAGGAACTTGTCGGTGACTTTGAAAATGTGATTTTTCCCCCTGCTATTGATGCCTCAAAATTTGGATCTAAAATTCCACATCAGCTTTCTGTGGCAAAAGAAATTTCGTTTACTTTCATTCAAGCCCTGCGAGATGTTGTCAGTGATTTTCATAACAACAGAACGAATCCATTGCTCGGACTTTTGAAGAATAAAAGTGGTGAGATTAATGAAGCAGAGTACAAACCTATAAGCGATCTGGTAAACGATTTGAATCAAAGCATCGAGGCCCTTCCTGATGTACAGAATATCAGATTAGATATAAGATCCACAATACAAGATGCTGTTGGGCTAACTTATTCTCCGTCATCCTTGTCAATAAAATCCAGTGTACCTGATGAAGCGGAAAAATTGCTCCAATCATTAAAATTGTTTATCGGTGAGCCGGGCGAAGAATATGAAGGTGGCATACACGAATTAAGTTTAGGTGGAGCAAATCTTATTTTTTTAACCCTGAAGCTTTTGGAGTTTAAGTATCGTAAATCAAAGGATACTTTTGCCAATTTCTTGATCATTGAAGAGCCTGAGGCCCATATCCATAACCACATACAGAAAACTTTATTTGATAAGTTGGACTATGGCGACACCCAGATTATTTATTCAACTCATTCTACGCAAATCTCCGAGGTGAGCAACGTAGAGAATATAAATATCCTAGCGAAAAAATTAAATTATGCTGAAGTTTACCAGCCGTCAATGGGATTGAATGCAGAAAGCATAAATCAAATTCAGCGCTATTTGGACGCTGTACGGACGAATTTGCTTTTTGCCAAGGGCGTAATTTTGGTTGAAGGCGATGCAGAAGAAATTTTGATTCCGATAATGGTTAAGAAGGTGCTGGGTGTCAGTCTCGATGAACTTGGAATAAGTTTGATAAATATTAGAAGTACGGGATTTGAGAACGTTGCCCAGTTATTTCACCAGGATAGAATAAAAAGAAAATGCGCCATACTTACAGATCTGGATGACGCCATTTGCGATACTACGGTACAACCTGGTGACAATGATGTCCTGCAAAAGTATAAGAAGAGAGTTGCCGGTTCGCGAAAAAAAGGTTTAGAAAGAAAAACCGTATTAGACGCCTTTGAGATAGGCAATCCTTGGGTCAAAGCATTTTATGCAAAACATACTTTCGAAGTTGACTTTGTCACTGAAGGAAATGCTTTGGAAGTCATACAAATAATAGATCAAGTTTATATAGACCAGCCTACAAGGGATCAATCTTTGACAGACCTTGAAGAAAATGACGTTTCGATATATGGAAAACGTGTACTCACGATGGCAAAGCAGGAAGGAAAAGGTTGGTTCGCCATTATGTTAGGCAAACACATTTTCCATAAGACTATAATACCAAAATATATTCTAGATGCTATCTTTTTCGCAAGGGATACCTATTCCCCAAATATTGTAGCAGATATAATCGACTACCGAATTAAAAAGTGTTTAGAAGATGACAGTACATTGGATTTTACTGATTGTAGGAAAAAACTTTTGAGGTATAGAAGTGAAGAAATAAAATTGGAAGATTTGGCATTCGATTTCAAGCTCGTTATTCCCAACGACCAAGTTATGACGCTAATTAATAAATTGAAGTAGTGATATGTTCGTTTGGGAAAAAGATAGTATAAACGAGGAACAACGAAATGCAATTCTTCAAGACAATAGTGTATTGCTTGTCGCTTGTCCGGGTAGCGGTAAAACTAGGACGTTAACTTATAAAATAGCTTATGAACTAAGCAGATTAAAGTCTGATAGAGAATTTGTGATCGCAATAACTTATACCAACAGTGCCTCGGATGAGATTAAAGAGCGGGTTGAACTACTGGGCGTAGATACCACACAGTTATGGATAGGCACTATTCATTCCTTTTGTCTCGAGTGGATTCTAAAACCTTACCATTTATATTCCCAAAGATTAAAGAAGGGATTCAAAGTGATCAATTCATTTGATTCTGAAAAAATTTTAACCGCGTTGTGTGCACCGTATAAAAAAGAAAAGATAACATATTATGATTGTGGTATTCTTGCCAAAACAGATACGTTTTATCTGACTTGTCTCGATACACAAAAGCACAGCTCCTTAGAAAAAATCCTCGAGAAATATTTCGATATCCTCGAAAAAAACAGACAAATTGATTTTGAACAAATCTTATTCTACGCCTATGAATTGATTAATACAAAGCCAATTATTGCAAGTATTCTATGCAAATTGTTCCCATTTATCCTAATTGACGAGTATCAAGACACCAAGGAGATACAGTACCATATCATCTCTAAAATTTTGGCAGCAAATAAGGGCGCTTCAAAGACACTTATCGTAGGTGATCCTAACCAGTCTATCTATGATTCTTTAGGTGGATATCCAATGGCAAAAGATGAACTTGAGAAGTTGCTGGGTTTCCCGTTAGTGCCTTTAAGTCTTGATAAAAATTACAGATCATCATCTGCCATAATTGAATATTTTGATTATTACAAAACTTTTGAAACCCCAATTGTTGCGGTCGGTAGTGATAAGAATTATCCCAGCTTAATCACTTTTAATTCCGGAATTTCTGTAGATGAGTTAATTGAAGAGTTAGCCCAATTAATACTTCTTAACGTTGAAGATTTGGGAATTAATCCCAATGAAATTTGCATCACTGCTCCACAATGGGTACATATCGCAAGTATTACAAGAAAATTGATGATACGCCTTCCTGATTTCAGCTTTGACGGACCAGGAATGGCACCATTTTCAAGGGATATCGATAATTTTTGGTTTAAGGTTTCAAGAATTGCATTGACTGAACCGTCCCCTCATATGTACGTTAGACGTTTGAGATGGGCTAAGGAAATATTAAGTGAATTGGATTCGGCCGGGGTTGATGTCTCCAGCATAACAAACAAAGAGTTCCTCAAAATTTGCAATTCTTTTGAGATCATCGAAACCGATGGGTTAGCTTATTTAAGATTGTTCTTTACTCAAATCTGCGAATACCTCGAAATTACAGTGACCAACTTCCCCTTACTGGATGAACACTTCAATTCATTTTTTGCCAGTTCTGAAAGTAGGATTCAAAGGCTGATAGAAGAAGGCAATCCGTTTATTGATGAAATCGAGAACTTTAAAAAAGTATTCAGACAAAGGGACGGTATTACAGTTTCTACCATTCACGGTACAAAAGGTGAGGAATACGACACCGTAATTGGTTTTGGTTTATTGGATGGATATGTACCTCATTTCAATGATAGTAATGGTGTCGAAAACTCTAAAAAGTTGTTGTATGTTTTAGCTTCAAGGGCAAGAAAAAATTTGCACTTAATTTCAGAAAAGAAAAGAAATGTACATTGGTATTATGCACCGGAGGGGAAACCGCCGACTTCCCACTTAATTGAATACGATTTTAAGTATTCAACTAAGTGAATGTTGAGTTTATCTTTAAGCACCTTAATTATCCAGGCATTGCATTAACTATTGGCTTATTGAAAAAGAGAGCAATATCCCTTAAAAAATTATATCCTGTAATAGTCGTAATTGATAGCATTCCGTTCTGTATAGATAGATCATAGGCTTTTACAGTTTCTTTTTAAATAAAATCACTACATTGTGCTGAAAATATCTCATTTAATTCTAAGACCAAAGCCTTAATCTCTTTTCAATCTCTGCAACTAAGGGCTGATTATTCTGAAATATAAAATTGGTTGCTACGAGTTCTTCAAGCTTTAATGCAGCCTGTTTTTTTGAGAGAATATTTGCTTCTACAAGCTTATCAAATATCCAAATCATACCGTGATATTCGATGTCTTTATTTTTGGCACAATTACGAACAGTTTTGTCGCTACTCAAAACACAAGCATCTAATTTATTGGCAACGTGTAAAACTGATTTGTCAGTTTCAGATAAAGATTTAGGATAGAGTTCTGACTGAATTTGAAGAAAATCTTCCTCTTTGAGATTATGAACAATAAGCCTATCAACGGATTGATAGGCTTTTAAAATTTGTTGCTGTTCAGAATATAATTCAAAATAAACTGAAGTCGTAGTATGTATTTCTATTTCAAGTTGGAAAAATTCATTGACAAGACCTAAATCATAAAGGTCTATAAAAATACAAGCATCTGTAACAGCTATTTTTAATTTCATTCTCCTGACAGTTATTTGGCATTTTGGGAATCAATACTAAAACATCGGTTGATGCTGTTTTTTAAATTCAGCCAAAGATTGATTAGACAATGAAGCGGCTTTTGACATTGAAATCTGGTCTTCAATCAAAGCTCTAAATAATAATTGTTCGAAGCGGTTGCTCTCTTCAATTCCTTGATATTCTACAGGTTCATCTACTTTCCAATTTTGTTGTCTAATTAAAAAGAAGAACTGTTTGGTATAATTGTCATTGATAATACCACAAACCTTTGCTCTCATCACAATGGCTTGCATTGAAATACCATATTGTTTTTTGATATTACCCAGTTCTAAAGTCGATAGCTTTGTACGGTGGTTACCTAATTCTGCTTTAATAGCTTCTTCAGGAAGTAGCATTGCTCCTGCGAACTGATGGCACAAAGTTTCTTTCTGTTTTTCAGTTACATCGCCCAAAACTAAAAGCAGATGTGCTAACTCGTGAAGCAAAGTAAAACGTATTCTATCAGCCTTATTAGCCTTTCTTTCATTATAAGCTACAACAGGTATGGTTTTATTAACAAAAGTCTGTAAGCCATCGAAATCTTCGTCCACATTTAACTTTACAACTTTAATATTCTTATCTTCCAAAAGTTCAACGATATTGAATATTGGTCCAGTACCTAAAGACCATTCCTTTCGTAACAGTTCAGCAGCTTTATTTACCTGTTCATAAGTAGTAACCTTTCCAAAATCTTTTAGAGGATTATCAAAACTATGAGGAAGTCCGATAATTTCTTCTAATTCTAAGTAGCGTGAAAGATATTCTTTAGTAGTTTCATTGATAACTGCCACATCTTTTTGTGGCATTCTGCTTAGCTTTCTGTATTCGATATCGCTAAATTCAACTTTAGTAGTTCTGAAAAAGTAATCAGGACTTATATTAAGTGCTTTGCTTAGCATATTGATTTTTTCTGCATCAGGAATGACTTCTCCTTTTTCGTAACGATGCAACGCCTGACGTGATAAAGTACCACCTAAAGCGTCAGCCAAATCCTGCAATGAGAAACCATTCATAAGACGGGCTGACTTAAATCTTTCCGCAAATATTGCTTTTGTTTCCATTGTATATTGATTTTGTACCGCAAAGGTAATTGTTTTAGTTGACAAATGCAATAGTATTATGGCATATTGTAACCGTCAGTTGTAACTATGAGAAAAGTTCACATACGATAAACGCGTTAAAACAAGACATTATGTCATAAAATAAGTAAAAACTAACTGGTTGACATATTTGATTGACAGGTTTATTATTTGGAATACATTTTGTAACTTTGCATTTGGATGCCTATAGGTGCATCTGTAACTTTTTAAATATTACAAAATGGATAAAAACAAACATTTAGATTCGGTTATTTCGACGCATCAAATAACGAAAGAAGTAACACTTTTTGATAAATACGTCAAAAAGAAAAATGAGGTTAAAGAAGCCTTGGAAGACAAATACGGAAGCGACATTTACTCTCCGTTTAACTCCGGTTCGTATGCCAAGAATACCGCTATTAACACAAAATTCGATTTCGATTTGGTATCTCCATTCAAACGTAATGCTTTTGGCTCCAACGGAACATTAAAAGAAATGTATGAAGATGTCTATGATTTCCTTTACGAGAAATACAAAGATGTTGCCGAGGTTAAAAAACAAAAGGTTTCAATTGGGCTGGAGTTTTATGCAGATAGTGATGGAGACGTAATTAAGATTGATGTTGTCCCAGGACGAGAGTTATCTCAAGACCAATACGAGGAAAGTGAAAATTTGAACTTGTATGTGTATTACAAGTACGGGAATATCGATGCAGGAAGCGAACGTATTAAAACTAATGTCAAAGCTCAAATCAATAACATTAAGACCAGAGCTACGGATGAAAAAGATTCAATAAGAAAAATTATACGCCTTTTGAAAGTTTGGAAAAACACTAAATATAATTATCCTACAAAATCATTCTTTTTGGAACTCATTACTATTAAAGCATTTGATAACAAAACCATAACCGGAAGTATTTGGGAGAAACTTGAAACTGTCTTAGAATATATTAGGGATAACGTAACCAAGGACAGCTTTACACTAAAAGACCCAGGTAATAGCTCTAATGATTTGGCCGACACTTTAACCTCGTACGAAAAACAACAGCTATCGGATGATATGAAAAATATGCTTGACAGGATTAGGGATAATGACGAAAATTTGAAAACGTATTTTCCTGAAAATTCAAAGTTTAAAAAGGAAGAGTCCAAAACTAACCAATATGGAACCAACAGCGGTATGCCAGTCCCTCCACCGAAACTAAATTTTGGATAATTATAATGAGCCAAAGAGTAAATGAAATTAATACAGTGATAAAAAGCATCCCCGATGTGAAAATTGTAAAGCTATTTGAGCAAAGCAAAATTGACATTGAGGGATGTATTACGGTTTTTGCTGACGGTTTGGAGCAGCCATTAGAATTCAATGTTACTATCCATCCTCAATATCCGTTTAAAAGCCACGAGACTGAAACCATTAAGTTTTCTAATGATGATTTAATAGAATACAAACACATCATGCAGAATGGAGCCATCTGCATTCATATCGCACATACTCCTGTTTTGTCCCAAAAACTGATATATGATATTGAATCTGTAAAGGCTTGGATTAAGAAATATTATATCAACAAAGATTCAGATACTCATTATGAACATTTAATTGTACCACAAAAAGCATTCAAGGAAAATCATTTTGCCTACTTCTTCAATGAAGTAGATTATACTTTTCATAAAAACCAATTTGGCTTTGTTGATTATTCAATAATGAACAATGGAGTTTTTCACAAAGAGAATATTCAAAGTAGTATTTTCCAATCTTTCTTAGATAAGGACAGGAAAAAAATAGTAGATATAGATTGGAATTTTCAACTTAAAAACCTGCCGCAAAGCACCGCATTATTCGTCTTCTTAAAAGATGCACCAAGTAAAAATCAACGATGGGTTTTTAATGATTGGAAAGACTTTGAGACTACATTACCCCAGGATTTTTTAAAATTTCTACACAATGTTGAAGAAAGACTGGCAAAAGAGAAAGGGAAAACGCTTCCTTTATTTGTAGGATACAATATTTCTGAAACAGAAATTCATTGGCAGGCCATTATACTTGAGATTGGTAAGTTTCCTATCTACGGCGAAAAAATAGACAAGCAATGGCTTACAAAGATTGAAGAAGATAGGTTCATCCATTGGGCTATGACCCGAAACTGTTCTTATAAGTACTTTTTTGGAAGAGGAAAACTAAGTGAGCGAATAACTGAAAGTAAAATATTGATTATTGGAGTCGGAGCCGTTGGAAGCATATTAGCCAAAACATTGATAAGATGTGGTTGTCGCAGATTAGGTTTTATAGAGTTTGATGTAAAAGAACCGGAAAATGTTTGCAGGTCAGAATATTCTTTCTTTACAGGCATTACAAATAAGACCAATGATTTGATAAACGAATTGTTTTTAATTTCTCCCTTCTTTGAGCCTATTAATGGTGGATATGACTATTCAGAAGCCTTCGATTTTTTCATTAAATCACATTTAGCAGATAGGGATCTTAAAGCTGAAATGGAAAAACATCTTGAAGAGTATGATATTATAATTGATTGCTCGGCCGACAATGATTTGCTATATGTGCTAAGTCAGCTACAAATAAAGTCAACACTCTTAAATATTTCAATATCAAATCACGCCAAACATTTAGTGTGTGCTGCGGAACAAAACAGATATGATTTCATCATCTCTCAATTTGCTGGGAATATATTAGAGTTTGATGTTGACGATTTGCATAATCCTACAGGCTGTTGGAGCCCGACGTTTAAAGCCTCATATAATGATATAAATGTTCTTGTGCAGACAGCGATAAAGCAGATAAACTTAAAGTTCGAGCAAAAAAAGACACTAAGAAATTTTGTCATTGATACGGATGAAACAAATGGTTTCAACATTAATATTAAGGAATTTTGATTTTAAGAATAGAAAAAATAGGGCTAAGCCTTAAAGCTGAAGATGAACTGCTGAATAAACTTTTGGAAAGTGGGAAAGCTCATTATCCGAAGGAATTTGGTGGTTTTTTGATGGGATATTATTCCGAAGACAACCAGTGCTTGCATATTACAGATACAATACTTCCTAAGAAATATCAAGCATCAAAATATTCTTTTGAACGAAGTACAAAAGGAGTAGAAAAAGAATTTACAGAATTTTATTCAGGAAATCCAAGAAAGGTTTATGTCGGAGAATGGCATACCCATCCTGATAGTAGTCCTATTCCAAGCACAACAGATATTTCCGCAATAAACACAATTATAAACAACAAAAATACTTGCATCCCAAATCCAGTTTTATTGATAATAGGTTATTCACAAACAACAGAAGATTTTGGATTTTACGTATGGTTTGAAAACAAATTATATAAATATGACTAAAGTGGATTTAAAACAATTATTCAATGGTTTGCAGCGCCAGATGTCTGCCCAACTAAATACAAATAGAGAATTTATTGACCATCCAGGTTCTAAAGGCGACGCAATAGAAAATGCTTGGATTGAATGGTTGCGAAAATATTTACCAAACAGATATTGCGTTGATAAAGCAATAGTAATAGACCACGAAGGCAATACAAGCCAACAAATGGATATCGTTATATATGATAATTGGTTTACTCCTTTTATCTTTAATCAAAATGGATTTTACTATGTTCCGGCAGAAGGAGTATATGCAGTTTTTGAAGTAAAACCTGATATACAAGGTAATGTTGGAGAAAAAACCTATATAGAATATGCGGGAGAAAAAATTGAAAGCGTAAGAGTGCTAAAAAGAGAGGCTGCAAGCTTTATTAACGGAGGTACAAAATTTACTCCCCGTCCCCTAACAAAAATAGTAGGTGGAATTCTTTGCAGCACTAACGGTTTCACTCATAAGAATAATGATACGATTGAAAAGCATATCAAAGCATTAGATAATCTCCAAAGTATTGATTTGGGTTGTATTGCTGATTATGGTAGTTTTTATATTGATTATAACCCTAATGAAGAAATTACAATAGGTGGACAGGATGCCTATTTGAAATTTTATGCTAATCGGAAGTTTAATAAGATGAAATTTAGCGAGGCTGACCATTCATTTGTAACTTTCTTTATGCAGCTAACACGATATTTACAGCAGGCTATAGGTACAATCCCTGCCATAAATCTAAACGCTTACTTGAAAAATATTGGAGAAGAGGTTGACGAGCAAATATAATTTCTTAAACTCACACAAACTTCCCAATGTCAAAATCACCCAAATCACTTTTCCGCAAGGTGGAAGAACTGTTGTCCGTTTCAGCCGAAAGTGTGCTATCCAAAAGCTCGGCAATTTTTCGGGAAGCACCCTCAATGGAATTTTCCAGCAGGCTGAATAACTCAGTTACCTGTAATTTTTGAACTATGGCTACCGCTGTTTCCTTTTGAGCCTGTTCCAAATTTTCTTTTTGGAGCAATGCCCCTACGGAGCTTAGTTCGTCGTAGGTAACCCCCTGGGCAAGACTGTCATCGCCACCGGATATTCCGTACCTGTTCCATTCTTCTTGCTCTTCTTCCAAATCAGGCCTATCGTTGAAAACTTCGTCCAGTTCTTCCTGCGGAATCTGAATATTGACTTCTTCGTTCTCGTCGTATTCGATGTCTAAATTATAAGGGTTTATCTCTACTTCCTCGATTTGGCGTTCATTGGCAGTGTTTGGCACTGAAAGGCTTCTCACCGGCTTGGGCTGTCCCATAATATCGGGCAGTTTCGGGTTAATTTTCTGCTGCTTCGGTTTTTGCTACGACTTTTTATGAATGACAATCTTATCCTGCAAAAGCAGGGCAATTACAATCAGGAGGCATACTACAATTACTGTTTCCATAGCTTATAAAATAGGTTTGTATTTGTCATTGAAACTCTTGGTAATCTGCTCTCCAAATTCCTGAAAATGGTAATCAAGTAAATTGTCTAAATAACCGTAAATGGTTATTTTATCTTCGCCTATCACTTGTACAATGCGTGATAATTTTTCGTGAAAATAGGGTCGTATATAAACCGTCTTCCCATCACGGGCATTGGTGTCCGGCCTTCTGAAAAAGATACTTTCATAGTCGGCATCACTTATCTTTTTCGCCCTGCTTTTTTCTTTAACGGTTGGTTTTTCTTTTGGTAACTCATTAGTTTTAATCTCTTCCTTTTGCGGTTCTTAGGATAGCTCAGGTGGAAGCTGCAAGCCCTCTTTCTTTACGCCATCAACCATCAGGTTCATCATCAGCTCTTCATTGATGTCGGGCGTGGCTTTTCTTTTATTATCTTTCGCCATAAGGCTACTATTGAAGGATTTTTAAAAATTCATCTATGAACAGGTCTAACTGGCAGGCTTTCATCAGACGTTCATCGGGAGGCATCACGGTAGAACGGAAAACGGTTTTGCTATCCGCCTCGCTTTCTTTGCAAAACCTTGTACTGTTCTTGATTTGGCTCTGCATCAGGCTTAATCCCAATTGTTCAATAAGCTGATTATACACGTTATATAAGGGGGTGCTTTCCCTTCCATCAACCTGATTGCAAAACAGGTTAATTGTTTGGATGACAGTTTCCCCTTTTTTCATAATCACGTCCTGCAAAAGTTGTGTAAAAATGAGCGTACTCTCCATTACTACACGGTCAGCGGTAATAGGTGTAAAAATGTGGTGCATTCCTGCCAATGCTTTCAGAATGCCTGGCGTATTAACGGTTCCGGGCAGGTCAAAGAATACCACATCGACCGGCACAAAAGAAGCGTTTACAAATTCGTGTGCCGCATCCAATACGTTATCGGCTCTGTGTTGCATTATGGGATAGGCTTTTTTGTTGATGGTGGTAAACTGTTTGTACGCCAGCTTTTTCAAAGCCTCGTTTTCCATTACCATTGCCAGGTCCCTGGTCTTCATTTTCATCAGGCTGTGTTGCGGAAAATCCGCATCGAATACGGCTACATTGTAGCCCAACCGATAGTGCATCGTACTTGCAACAAGCGTTGTAAAGGTGCTTTTACCGACACCACCTTTTTGGGATGAAAAGGCGATAAATACTGTTTTGTGTTTTGCATGCATATTGCTAATATTTTTAATTATTTATATATCCATTTACTTATGTTCGTATCTCCGCAGTTAGCTACTTAGCACTGCACCTACATTCATATCTCTGTACAGAAATAGTCAGGTAAGCAAGTGTGTAGCCAACTGTCTATATACCCGAATACGCATCTATATCGGTATGCAGGTTTTTACCAACCAACCTGCTTATTTAGGTGCTTAAATATTTATGTGCTTAACCACATAATCAGGTACTCCCGTGTGTACTTCGCTACATCTGCACAATTGTATTTCTCTGTATGTGTAATTGCGTATTTACGTTATTACCTGCATATCTATCTACACCCTTATATCGGTTCACAGGTACAAAGGAATGCACATATATAGGTGCTTTTATTATCGTGGCAGTGTTTGGCATTCAAAGGCAGTGTTTGTCCGGCTATCGCATACCAATACTCTGTTTAAGAGAGACTTACTTTGTAAAATTATTTTTATTAACAGGTTTATGCAAAAGCATCTTGAAAAAATGGACACTAAACAGGACGGCTTCAAGCCGTTTTTCCCTGCTACCTATAATCCGTCCCGCAGGGCGGATTTTTGTGTTCACCGGAACACGGCAAGTTGTGTTTTGAGGCACTCGAAACCGAGTTCGTGCCCCAAAACAACTTGCCCTTTGCAGGGGCAGAAAACACCTTCCGAAGTCAGGGTTTTTGTGTGGATTAAAATGGATTTGTGATGAATGAGAACAATAACAAAAAACAGCATAAAGGTGGACGGACACCTAAAAGTGATCCAAGTATCCACCGTCACGCTTTTCGTCTGACAGATGAAAAAAATACCAGGTTATTATCGCTTTTTGAAGCATCAGGAATGCCCAATAAAGCAAAGTTTATCATTTACCTGCTGTTCAGAAATCAGTTAAGATTGACAAAGGAACAGTTGATTTTTATATGCGACTGACTTCGTTTCACAGTCAATTTCGCTCCGTAGGCGTGAATTATAACCAGATTGTAAAACTGCTGCACAAGCATTTCTCCGAGAAAAAAGCCGCAGCATTCCTGTACAAATTCGAAAAACAGACGGCTGAAATGGCGATGCTATGCCAAAAAATCATCCAGCTAACGGAAGAGTTTGAAGCGAAGCACCTGAAAAAACAGCCTTAGAAATGATAGCGAAAATTAATTTGTATGAAGCATTGGCGTACAATCAGCTCAAAATGGAGCATGAAAATGGGCAGATTTTGTTTACCAATAGGATAATTGAAACCACTAACGGGCATTATTCCGTTGCACAATTGGCCCAATCTTTTGCTCCTCACCTAATAGCCAACCGCAATACCGAAAAGCACACGTTGCATATTTCGCTCAATCCCGACCCAAATGATAAAGTTAGCGATGACAAGTTTCGGGAAATGGCAGAACAGTATATGCGGGAAATGGGCTACGGGGAACAACCTTTTGTGGTATTCAAGCATACCGATATTGACCGCAGCCATATCCATATCGTATCGGTTTGTGTGGGGGTAAAAAGATTTCAGATAAGTTCGAGAAAATGCGGTCTATGAATGTGTGCCGTGAACTTGAACGGCAACACGGATTGATACCTGCAACGGATAAGGAGCATAAGCAGAACGAAAAGATTTTCCGTCCGGTAGATTATCGTGTAGGCGATGTAAAGAGCCAGATTGCTTCAGTAGTCGGCCACCTGCCGAATTACTACCAGTACCAGACGTTGGGAAAATACAATGCTCTACTTTCCCTTTTCAACGTTACCACCGAAAAAGTGGAAGGCGAATTGCATGGCAAGATGCAGCGGGGGTTACTGTATATCCCGTTAAATGAAAAAGGCGAAAGAGCTGGGCATCCGTTCAAGACATCTTTGTTCGGAAAGAGTGCAGGGCTTCCGGCTTTGGAATTGCATTTTGCGAAATGCAAAACCGCCTTGAAAGACAGCCCAACCAAACAGACCTTAAAATCTGCCGTTACCATTGCTCTGAAAACCACAAGTGATGGACAGGCTTTTAAAAAGCAGTTAGCGGAACAGGGCATTAACGTAGTAGTGCGCCGGAATGATACAGGACGTATTTATGGTATCACATTTATAGACCACAATTACAAAGCGGTATGGAGCGGCTCACGTTTGGCAACAGAACTTTCTGCCAACACCTTTAATGATTATTGGAATAATAACACCAAACCGGATATTAAAGAACCTGCCGTTTTACAACCCAAGCTATCCACATCAAATGATGCAGATCTTCCTGCGGAAGAACCACACCATTTGTTCGACTTCTTAACTACTGACAAGCACGAAGACGGTTTGATTGAAGCATTAGGCGGTTTATTGCCCGAAGCCCAAGGCGAAGATTACGAGGAACTG